>JABWBJ010000343.1 GCA_013360595.1 Gemmatimonadaceae bacterium
GCACGCGCCGGCGCAGCTCGGGCAGCAGCGAGTCGCGCGCCCACGCCCCGCCGAACGTCGCGCCCGGCAGTTCGGCCGCCGGATTCAGTGAGGGGGCGTACGTGAGGTGGTAGCCATGGTAGCTGCCGTTCGTGGTGTGGAGGTCCACGAACACGTGCGGGTCCCAGGCGTTGAACAGCGCGAGCGCGGCGCGGGTCTCGGGCGCGTCCGCCTTCATGTAGTCGCGGTTCAGGTTGAGCCCGGTGGCGTTGGGCCGCGTGCCGACCATCTCCGGCCCGTTCTGCGCACCGCGGTTGCGCGCCTGCGGCGCCAGCCGCTCGTTCCCGTCGGCGTTGTAGTTCGGCAGGGCGATCAGGACGATCGAGTCCAGCACGTTCCGGCCGGGGGCCAGCGCGAGATCGCGCACCAGCGCCTGCAGGGCCTCCTTTCCCTCCACTTCACCCGAGTGGATGTTGCCCTGGACGAAGACGATCGGGCGCCCCGAAGCGTGCGCCGACGCGGGCGTCAGATAGACCGGGCGCGACACGATGACGTACGCGAGGTCCCGGCCCTCGGTCGTCTTCCCCATCACCCCGTACGCGACGCGCCCCGTTCGCTGCAGCGTGTCCAGGAAGGCCAGTACGCTCTCGTGGGACGAGGTTTCGCGGAACCCGGTCCGCTCGGCCTGGGTCAGCGGCCCAGCGGGGGTGGCGACGACGGTGACGCCCGGCGTACAGGACGTCGCGGCGGCGACGACGACGGCGGCGGCGGCCATGGTCCGAAGCGACGGATGGCGCCGCGGCGGCCGCTGGCAATGGTGACGGGGCATGGTTTCCTCGAGACTGGCCGACGCTGATTCTACCGCCGGGGCGCGCGCGGGGACCAGATGGACCGCACGACCTAACGTCATCCGGACAGGAGGCCGTGCTTGAGGCAGTAGCGCGTGAGGCCGGCGACGGTGCGGATCCCCAGCTTGCGCGACAGCGAATCGCGGTGGGCTTCGACGGTCCGGCGGGAAATGCCGAGCCGGGCGGCGATCTCCTTGTTCGCCAGGCCCTGCGCCACCGCGAACAGCACCTCCCGTTCGCGTGGCGTCAGCACGTGCGGCGGCGGCTCCACGACGGGCGCCGCCTGGGGCTCGGTGAGCGCCGTCGCCACCCGGCGCCGGATCTCCGGAGTCATGAACAGCTCGCCGCTGTGAACGGCGCGCACCGCCGCGCGCAGCTCCGCCGGCGCCGAGTCCTTGCGCAGGTACCCGTGCGCGCCCACCCGCACGGACTCCAGCACGTACTCGAGATTGTCGTGCACGCTCAGCACCAGCACGTGCGTGGCCGGAGAGCGCTCCAGGACCTCGGGAACCGCCTGGAGGCCGGAGCCGTCCGGCATGGTGATGTCGAGGATGAGGACGTCGGGCGCGAGCGCGATGGCCTGCGCGATGGCCTCGCTGACGCTGGCTCCCTCCCCGACGATCTCGAACCCGGGCTCACCCTCCAGGACGGTGCGGACGCCCTCGCGCACGATGGCGTGGTCATCGACCACGACGACGCGGATCGCGTGACTCACGGCGCCCGTGCTCCTTCGGCCGGCACTTCGATCACCAGGCGGACGCCGGTGCCGGGGGCCGATTCGATCTCGACGTGGCCGCCGACCGCCGCGGCGCGTTCGCGCATGCCGGTGAGCCCGAGGTGTCCTCCGGCCTCGAGCCGTCCCAGCGACGAAGACACGTCGAATCCGGGGCCGGCGTCGGCGATCTCCAGCCGGAGCGCCCTTCCCTCGCCGCGCAGGAGCACCCGCACGACCGGTTCGCTGGTGTGCCGCGCGAAGTTCGACAGCCCTTCCTGCAGTGCACGGTACACGACGACCTCCGCCTCCTCCGAAACCACCGGGATCGCGGCCGGGGCAGCGAACTCGACGCGTCGGTGGTGCTGCGCCTCGAATTCGGCGATGAGGGAGCGCAGAGCGGGCAGGAGCCCGAGGTCGTCGAGGAGCGCCGGCCGCAGGGCGTTGGTGACGTCCCGCAGGCCGCGCAGGCTGGTGTCGACGAGGGTCATGGCCCGCTCGACCCGGTCCCGCAGCGGCGCCTCCACGCGTTCGGCGACACTCCCGAGTTGCATCTTGAGCGAGGCGAGGACCTGCGCCGTTTCGTCGTGCAGGGCGAGGGAAAGCCGGCGCCGCTCCTCCTCGTGCTGGCGCACCATCCGGCGCGAGAGATGCTCCAGTTCCGCGGTGCGCGACAGGAGCCGTTCGTTGAGTTCGTGGTTCACCAGCAGGAGAATGCCGGCGCCGACGCCAAGCGTGAACAGGATGTCCAGGTAGTATCCCCACGGCGTCCAGACGCCGCGCGCGCGGAGGATCGGGTAGTCGAGGTGGTGGACGGCCCAGAGGAGGAAGGTGGCGGCCAGCACGGTCGCGCCGCCGGACGGGTGCCGCCGCCGGTAGCGGAGGAAGACGACGCCGGTGACGAGCGTCGCCGCGCTCAGGAACGCCACCGCCGGACCGGCGGCGAGGAAGAAGTTCTGCAGCCGGTAGATGGCGATCCAGGACCAGAATGGCGGAAAGAGGACCAGCAGCAGGTACCAGCGCCGCCACGGCGTGGCGCGCGCGAACACGAACGAGGTCCAGAGCAGCGCCAGTGCGGTCCAGCCGGTGATGACCTGGTGCCAGTAGAGCCAGACGGGGACGTTGGTGCCGAGGAAGGCGCCGATGGCCCCGAGGCGGGCCAGGTAGAAGGCCCAGGCCACGGCCCACCACCCGAAATAGGGCCGGCGGGTGCGCAGCCACAGCCCCAGGCACAGGAGGAGCACCAGGAGCGTGATGACCGCCTGGAGGATGGCCGCGTCGAGCTCGGCGAGGGGGAGGCCCATGTGCCTAACGTACAATGACGAGCGCGACCGTGCCGAGGAACTCGTCGCGCTCGAGCCGCCAGTTGACCGGGGCGTCGAGTTCGGCGCCGTCGAGGCGGAGATTGACCCGGTGCAGGCCGGCCGGGATGCGGTAGTACCCCTGCCACGCGCCCCCGGGCTGCCGGATCAGGGGCGCGGGGATCCAGTCCACGAAGTCTGCCAGCAGCTCCACCCGCTGCGCCCCCGGCGCCCAGACCTTCACTTCGCGGATTCCGGTGGAGTCCAGGGCCGGCCCGATGACGAGGGCGAGCCGGTGCGTGACCGGGAGGTCCGGCGTTCGCGGCGGAGGAGGCGGCGGTGGCGGCGGCGGCGGCCGGAAGGCGGGGAGTCGTCCGTTGGGGAGCCGCAGGGACACGGACAGATACCGGCCGGCGGGGAGGTTCTGCACGAGGTCGGCGGCGTAGCTCCCGGCGCTGGCGGTCACCCAGGCGTCGTACCAGACGGGCCAGGT
>JABWBJ010000344.1 GCA_013360595.1 Gemmatimonadaceae bacterium
GGCGCTCCATCCGCGCGTGGGACGCGCGCGGCGCATCGGCGTGACCGGGCCGCCGGGGGCGGGGAAGAGTTCGCTCACCACGCGGCTGGTGCAGTCCTACCGCGCCGCCGGGCTCCGGGTCGGCGTGATCGCCGTGGACCCCACGTCGCCGTTCACCGGTGGGGCGCTGTTAGGCGACCGGGTCCGCATGGAATCGGTCGCCCTCGATCCCGGCGTGTTCATCCGGTCCCTGGCCACGCGGGGCTCGCTGGGCGGCATCTCCTCGGCCACCCGAGCCGTCGCCGACGTGCTCGACGCCTTCGGGTTCGACCGGATCCTCATGGAGACGGTGGGCGTGGGCCAGAGCGAGCTCGACATCGCCCGGGCCGCCGACACGACGATGGTCATCCTGGTTCCGGAAAGCGGCGACTCGATTCAGGCGCTCAAGGCCGGCCTGATGGAGATCGCCGACCTGTTCGTGGTGAACAAGGCCGACCGGCCCGGCGCGGAGCGCGTCCGCAACGACATCGAGCTGATGCTCGGCATGCGCGGCGGCCTGGCGATGGAGGCGCCCGCCCACCACGGCGTGGACCTGAAGGCCATCGCCAACCCGGGGAAGGCGGCTCGTGAGGCGGCGCGGCGGGACGACGGCGACCGGTGGACGCCCCCCGTCGCCCTCACGGTCGCCCACAAGGGCGAAGGGGTCGAGGACGTGCTGGCCGCACTGGACCGGCATCATCGCTATCTTGAGGCCGGGGGTGAGCTCCGCGCGCGGCGGCGGAAACGGCTCCGCGAGCAGCTGATCGACGTGGCCGAGTTCCGGCTGCGGCGCCGGTTGTGGAACGCTCCCGCGGTGATGGCGTTCGTGGACGCCGCTCTCCCGCGCCTCGAGCGCGGCGAGGTCGAACGCGACCGGTACGTCGTCGAGGATGGTGACGAGCCGGCGGGACAGCCGGGCGCGCTCGCCATTCGCGAGCAGCGCCTCGCGCGGCCGCTTCCCCTTGATCCCGGGCGCGGCGCGGAGAATCGCCTCGAGGTCGCCGTACTCGTTCACCAGGTCGCGCGCCGTCTTCTCGCCGATCCCGGGCACGCCGGGCACGTTGTCCGAGGAATCCCCGACGAGGGCGAGGTAGTCGACCACCCGCTCGGGGGCCACGCCGAGCCGTTCGTTCGCGTTATGCACTCCGACCCAGTGCTCCTCAACGGCCGCGGGACCGCCCCGGCCCGGGTTGAGCAGCCAGACGCCGGGCCGGACGAGCTGCTGGAAGTCCTTGTCGCCGGACACGATCACGACTTCGAGCCCCGCCTCGACGCCGCGGCGCGCCATGGTGCCGATCACGTCGTCGGCCTCGAAGCCCTCCACCGTGACCACCGGGACCCGATGCGCGGCGAGCAGCTGCCCGATGCGATCCAGGCCACGGTCGAAATCCTCCTGCAGCTCGGCGGTGAGCTTCTCGCGAGTGGCCTTGTAGTCCGCGAACACCTCATGGCGGAACGAGTCGCCGGAGTCGTGGACCCACGCGATGTAGTCCGGGTGGTGCGTGCTCCGCAGACGCTGGAGGAAGTTGGCGACGCCCCAGGCCGCCGACGTGTTCTCGCCGCGCGACGTCGTGAGCGGCCGGGACAACATGGCGAAGAACGCCCGGTAGATCAGGGCGTACCCGTCGACGAGGAAAAGCGTCGGATGGCCGGGACGGTGCTCGCCTGGGTCGGTCGGAGCAGGCACGGTGGTGAGAGAAGGGTGCCGGAAAGGAAAGCGCCCGCCTGCGCGGCGTGCAGGCGGGCGCTGGCAACGGAGCGGCCTCAGGCCGCCCGCTGGTGCTCAGACGCGAACCACGTTCGTCGCGTGCAGGCCCTTGGCTCCGGACTGGACCTCGAACTCGACCACCTGACCCTCGGCGAGTGTCTTGAAGCCGTCCATCTGGATCGCGGAGAAGTGAACGAACACGTCTTCGCCGGACTCCTGCTCAATGAAGCCGTACCCTTTGGCGTCATTGAACCACTTGATCTTCCCTCTCGCCATGCCAGGTGCCTCCTGCTCGGTGGATCGGACCCGCACAAACGTGGTGCGGGACAAACCGCGGTGGCTTGCGGGCCCCTATATAGGGCGACCGGAACGGCCTGTCAAGAGAACCCGTTGCGCCACAACGCGATACCGGCATCCGCGGCGAGCACCGGGCTCGAGATGGATGCCGACGATGCCTCCTCACTGGAGTATGATGCGCCTCACAACGGCCTCGAACTCGGATTCCGAGTTGAGGGTCATCCGCCACCGCCCGAACCCCGTCTGGTCGACGAACACCACCTGGAGGCGGTGCTCCCGGTACTCCCAGATGAGGGTGCGGCCGCGCTGTCCGATGTCGGCGACCGAGGGCTCGTAGACCTGATCCGGCTGTCCAAGGGCAATCGAGACCCGGCCGCGATCGGTCAGCCATCCCGCGGACCCTTCCTCGCGGAACTGGATGTTGGCGCGCGCGATCCGTCCGAAGTAGTCGCGGAGTCCCTCGTGCGGCGGCGTCTGCGGAACCGGATCGGTGTCGCGAAGGAACGCGGCCCAGAGCTCCGCCCGCCGTTCCGCCGGTGCGTCCCGCATGGCCTGCAGCCGCTGCGCGGAGACGTAGTAGCGGAGGTAGTCGAGCATCTGCGCGAAGGTGGCCACCGGGAGGTCCTCGCCGAAGGCCACGAAGAGCGGCACGCGGACGGTGTCCGGCGCCCCAGGCTGGCTGATGCCCAGCGTCACCACGCCGACGCCGAGGCGGGGGACGGGAACGGGGAACGTGGCGCTGAAGTGGTCGCCGTGCCGCTCGAAGGACAGCGTGTCGCTCCAGAGGATTGCATTCGATTCGTCGGCCCGGACGATCACGGTCACGGGAACGGACGGACCGCTTCCGTAGGCTTCGGCATACACCATGATCACCGAGTCGCGGCCAAAGACCGCCGTGGACCGCGGCGTCGGAACGATGTCCGGTGGGGCGGCGATCTGCTCGCGGGGCCGGGCCTCGTAGACGGGAGTCGGCGAGGAGACGGTGCCGTCCCCGAAGCGCGGAACGCCGATGCTGGCCTCGACCGCCGACCCGCGCGTCGCGCTCTGGTCGCGCACCGTCAAGCGCAGGTCGTAGGTCCCCGGCGCCAGGCTCACCACCTGGCGGAAGAGGACGCTTTCGTCCTCCCGGGTGGTCTCGCGGAAGGCGAGGACCCGAACGTCTTCACGGCTCCTGAGTTCACGGACCACGTTCGTGCCGCTTCGGATCTCGACGGCGACATCGTACGACGCGCGGTACCGGTCGCCCTCGGACCGGAACCGGAGAGAACGGTTGGCGATGGATACCGTGACGACGATGGTCGTGGAGTC
>JABWBJ010000016.1 GCA_013360595.1 Gemmatimonadaceae bacterium
ATCTCCAGGCGCAGGTCCGCGTCGAGGGTGCCCAGGGGTTCGTCCATCAGGTAGAGGCGGGGCCGGCGCACCATGGCCCGGGCCAGGGCCACCCGCTGCTGATCCCCCCCCGAGAGCTGCTCGGGCAGGAGGCCGGCCAGCGCCTCCAGGCCCAGGCGTTGGAGGATCTCCTCCACCCGGCGCCGGCGTACAGCGGGTGCCACACCCATACATTCGAGCGGAAAGGCGACGTTCTCCCGCACCCGCAGGTGCGGGTACAGGGCGTAGAATTGGAAGACGAAACCCACGTCCCGCGCCCCGGGTGCAAGCCGGGTGATCTCCTCTCCCGCCATCTCGATCCGGCCGCCGCTGGGGTCCTGGGTCTGCGCGGTCACCCCGGCTGCCCGGAGCGCCGCCTGGTTGACGAGGGTCGCGTGGCCGTCGATGCGCGTGAGCACCACGGGATGATCCGGCACCGCGCGGGAGAGCGCTTCGTGCGTGGGGAAGCGCGTGTCGCCCCAGTCGTTCTGGTCCCAGCCGCGACCGAGGATCCAGGTGCCGGCGGGGGTCTCGCGGGCACGGGCGACGACACGCGCGATCACCTGGTCGTAGGAGGCGGTGCCGACGAGGTCCACGTTGCGCAGCGAGTTGCCGAGGTTGAGCAGATGGACGTGCGCGTCGATCATGCCCGGGATGACGGTCCGCCCGCCGAGGTCGAGGACCTGCGTCCCCGGTCCGCGGAAGGTCATGACCGCGCGCTGCGGGCCGGTGGCGACGACGCGTCCGCCCCGGACGGCCATGGCATCGACGACGGGCCGGTTCTCGTCCACGGTGTAGATGCGCGCGTTGGTGACGATGAGATCGGCGGCCTGCGACCGCGCGCGGGCCGGACCGAAGGCTGTGAGAACGGCGAGGACTCCGAGGACAGCGCGGGTCATCATGGGGAATCGAGTGAGGGGGCGGCGGACGCTTCGGGCCGCAACGGCGCTTTGGGGCCGACGGCGTGAATCTTCCGGTCGAGTATGCACCGGGTGCGAGGCGGGGATCAATGGCGCGACGTCGTCCGGCGGTACGGGATGCGTGATTAGACTTCGCTTCCCCGAATCCGTCGCCGAGTGAGCCTTCGCTTCCCGATCATCCTCGCCGCCCTCGCGCCGGCCCCCGTCATGGGCTGGGCGCAGCAGGGCCCCGCCCGCGCGCCGGCGGCGGCCGTTTCCGCGCCGATCAACGACATTCGCTACGCGGTCACGTTCAATCGCGAGACGGCGACGCGGCGCTCGCTGCGCGTGTCGATGTCGTTCGGCGTCGCGAGCCGGGATCCCGTGCTGCTGTCGCTGCCGTCCTGGACGCCCGGCGCGTACGAGGTGTCCGATTTCATCCGCCGGGCGTCCGACGTGACGGTGAGCGGTGACGGCGGTGAACCCTCGTGGGACAAGCTCGATCCGGACACCTGGCGCATCCGGCCCAACGGAGCCCGGCGGGTCACGTTGCGCTTCGCCTATGCCGCCGATTCGCTCGACAACGCCATGTCGTGGTCCGCGGCCGACTTCGCGTTCTTCAACGGCACGAACGTCTTCCCGTATCCCGAGGGCCGGAGCGCCGAGTTCGTGGCGACCGTGGCGGTCGAGACGGAAGCCGACTGGCAGGTCATGACAGGCATGACGCCGGGCCCGACGGTGCGGACGTGGACGGCCCGCAACTACCACGACCTGGTGGACATGCCGTTCTTCGTCGGCGCGCTCGAGGTGGACAGCGTGTCCGTGGGCGGGGCGATGTTCCGGACCGCCACATGGCCGCGCGGGATCCTGAGCGGCGCGTCGCGCGAGCGGTTCTGGAGCCAGGTGGAGCGCATGGTCCCGCCGATGGTGCGCGTCTTCGGCGACCTGCCGGTGTCGACGTACACGAATCTGATCGCCTTCGACTCGTCGCTGGCGGGGGCCTCGGCGCTGGAGCACCAGAACTCGCACGTGGGGGTCTACTCCCCGTTCATCGTGGACCACGAGTTTCTGCCGTCGATCACGGCGCACGAGATCTTCCATCTGTGGAACGTGAAGCGGCTCCGGCCGGCGGATCTCGTGCCGTACCGGTATGACCGGCCGCAGCCCACGACGTGGCTGTGGATGAGCGAGGGGATCACCGACTACTACGCGGACCTGGCGTTGCTGCGGGGGGGGATCGTGGACTCCGCCACCTTCCTGCTGATGACGACCGGCAAGGTGCAGGAGGTGTCGTCGGCGCCGGTGGTGGCGCTGGAGGACGCCTCGCTGTCCACGTGGATCCGTCCGACGGACGGCACGCACCACATCTACTATCCCAAGGGGTCGCTCGTCGGGCTGTTGCTGGACATCATGATCCGGGACGCGAGCGACAACGCGCAGTCGCTCGACGCGGTCCTCCGCCACCTGTACGGCTCGACGTTCCGGGCGGGGCGCGGGTTCACGGCGGAGGACTTCTGGGGGGCGGTCTCGCGCGCCGCCGGAGGGCGGTCGTTCGCCGACTTCAGCGCCAGGTACATCGACGGCCGGGAGCCGCTGCCGTGGGCGACGGTGCTGCCGCTGGCCGGACTGCGCCTGAACGTCGATTCGATTCGCGATCCCTGGATCGGGATATCGACCAACGTCGACTCCGGCGGGATGGTGGTGACGCAGGTGGACGCTGACGGTCCGGCGCGCCAGGCGGGCGTGCAGGTCGGCGATTACCTGATCCGGCTGGCCGACATTCCGATGAGCGATCCGGACTTCGCCGCCCGGTATCGGGCTCGTTATGCGCGCCCGGACAGCGCGAGCATCCCGCTGGTCGTGCGGCGCGGGAGTGTCGAGACCACGCTGCAGCTCCCCGTGCGCCACCGGCTGCGGACGGTCGAGTCGATCGTGCTCGACCGGGCCGCCTCGCCGAAGGCGCTGCGGGTCCGAAGCGGGTTGTTCAGCGGGCGGTAGGCCGCGGGGGGCGGCGTTGCGATGGCGTCTCGCGCCGCGCCTAGGCGCCGGACCGCTGCAGGGCCCTGCGGAGGATCATGATCTGGCCGGCGTGATACGCGTTATGCTGGGCGAGGCCGCTGAGGAGGGCGCGGAAGGAGCCGGGGCCGCCGGGTTCGGGGCGGCGCTTCGGGTCCACGGGATCGTCGAGCCGGTCGGCGTCGAACGCGGAGAGTGTCTCCATGAGTTCCGACTGTCGCCGCTCGAGGCGGGCACGAACGTCCTGCCAGGCCGTGTCGTCCACCACGCTCGCCGGGTCGGGGAAGTCCCCGTCGGCGGGTGCGCCCGGCGGGTTCCCCTCGAGGCGAGCGCGGACCTCGCCGATCCACGCGGCGATGTGGTGGGTGAGTTCGTAGATCGAGTGTGCGCCGGGAACGGGGCGCGAGGCGGCCTGCGTGGCGCTCACGCCGTCGAGCACCTCGAGAACCGCCGGGCCGTGCCAGGCGCTGCCCTCATGCATGCGGCGGAGATCGGCGACGAGATGAGTGAGCATGGGCGAAGCGTCTCTCCTTCCCGGATCACATTCGGGGGTTGCAGGCCCTGGGCGGCGGTGCGGCGCCGGGACGGGCGGCGGCCGGATCCACGACCAGGGCGCCGTACCAGCCCACGCGCTCGGCGTCGCGCACCTGCGGACCCTTCACTGGCTCCCGCATCAGCGCTTCCACCTCGTCCACTTCGCGCGCCACGCAGGTCACCCACTTCACGCCGTCCTCGGTCACGACGTAGTTGTCCTCGATGCGGACGCCGACGTTGGCGTACTTCCGCACCGCCGGGGCAATGCGGGCGATGAGCGCCTCGTTTCCGGCCTTCGGGATGATGTCGAGCAGTTCGTTCCGCACGTAGATGCCGGGTTCGATGGAGTAGGCGCTGCCGGGACCGATCGCCTCTCGATCCTTCTGGTCGGGGTCGTGCACGGCGAGCCCGATGCCGTGACCCAGTCCGTGCATGTAGTAGAGCGACACCTGCGAGCACTGCCGGGGTGTTTGCGCGGTGCCGCACTGGTACGTGGCGGTCGGGGACTCGATGAGGCCGAGCCGGGTGAGCCCCTCGGCAATGACCTGGGAGGCGGCGCGGCTCACCTCGCGCCACGGGGTGCCGATCTTGGCCGTGCGCTCGGCCGCCGCCTGGGCGTCGCGAACGACCTGGTACACGTCGCGCTGCTCCGGCGTGAAGCGCCCGCTCACCGGGAACGTGCGCGTGATGTCGGCGGCGTAGCCGCCAAACGAGGCGGCGGCGTCGATCAGCAGCAGGTCGCCCGCCTTCATGTAGCGGTCATCCCGGTTGTAGTGCAGCACCGTGCTGTTGGGGCCCGAGCCCACGATGGAGGCGTACGCGGCCCGGTCGCCGCCATAACGCCGGAACGTGTACTCGAGCAGCGCCTGGATCTCGAACTCGTTCATCCCCGGTTCGAGGGCGCGGGCCGCCTCGGCGTGGGCTTCCATGCTGATCGCGGCCGCCCGCTGGATGAGGTCCAGTTCGGCCGGGCTCTTCTTCGACCGCATCGTGGTGACCAGGCGATTGGCGTCGGTGACCTCGAGCCCGGCGTGCCGGCGGCGGAGGGCCTCGAGGAACCGGTCGTCACCGTTCAGGGTGTCGCCACCCTCCGCCAGGTCGGCGTGGAAGGAGAGACGGGGCGTGATCCGGAGGAGCGAGTCCAGGTACGGCTCGAAGTCGGCGCGGAGCCGCGCGCGGAGCCCGGTCGCCTTCGCGGCCGAGTCGGCGCCGTACCGCCGGCCCGACCAGACTTCCTGCGCGGGGTTCTTCGGCTGCACGAAAAGCGTCCACGTCGCCGACGGGCCCTGTTTGTGCAGCACCAGAGCGGCGTCCGGTTCGCGGTAGCCGGCCAGGTACTGCATGCCGATCGACTGGTAGAACGGGAGGTAGTCCACGACCGGCGATTCGGCGCCACGGACGACGAACACGCCGTCGGGCAGTCGCGTCGCCAGCGTCGCGCGGCGCTGCTCGTACTCCTGGGCGGTGATCTGGGCGCCCGCGCCGGCCGCGAGGGCCGGCACGAGCAGGACGGACAGAACGGACGCTCGCACCGTTAGGCTCCCTTCGTGAGTGGCTATCTGAGGATCTGCTTGGCGATGGTGTGCAACTGCATGTTCGACGTGCCCTCGTAGATCGTGCCGATCTTGGCATCCCGGTAGAACTTCTCGACCGGGAAGTCCTTCGTGTAGCCGTAGCCGCCGAAGAGCTCGACGCAGAGCGACGTGACCCGTTCGCAGACCTGGGACGAGAAGAGCTTGGCCATGGCCCCCTCCTTCTGGATGTCCTGGCCGGCGTCGCGGAGGCGGGCGGCGTTGTACACCAGGAGCCGCGCGGCTTCGAGTTCCGTGGCGGCCTGGGCGAGCTGGAACTGGATGCCCTGGAACTCGGCCAGCGGCTTGCCGAACTGGCGCCGTTCCCTGACGTACGCGGTGGCGGCCTGGAGCGCCCCGCCGGCGATGCCGATCATCTGCGCCCCGATGCCCACCCGGCCACCGTTCAGCGTGTCGATGGCGATGCGATAGCCCTGGCCGAGGGGGCCCAGCACGTTCTCCGCCGGGACCTCGCACCCGTCGAGGATCAGTTCCGTCGTGCTGGAGGCGCGGATGCCGAGCTTGTCTTCCTTGCGCCCGACGCTGAAGCCCGGGAAGCCCCGTTCGACGAGAAAGGCGGTGATGCCTCGGTGCCCGGCGGCCGGGTCGGCGTTCGCGAACAGGACGAAGACCTCCGCCTCGGCCCCGTTCGTGATCCACATCTTGCGACCCGTGAGGACCCACCGATCGCCGCGCCGCTCGGCGCGCGTGGCCAGGCCGAAGGCGTCGGAGCCGGAGCCCGGTTCGGAAAGCGCGTACGCGCCGACCGTGTCGGTCGTCAGGCGGCGAAGGTATCGCTCCTTCTGCGCGTCGTTCCCGTACCGGGCGATCGGATAGTTCACCAGGGTGTTCTGGACGTCGACGATGATCGCGGAGGACGCGTCCACGCGGCTGATGGCCTCGACGGCGAGCGTGACCATGGTGAGGGATCCGCCGGCGCCGCCAAAGGCGTCGTCCACCTCGATGCCCATGAGGCCAAGCTCGAAGGCGGCGCGAATCAGCGCGGGGTCCAGCTTCGAGGCGCGCTCCATCTCGGCCACCCGGGGCCGGACTTCGGCTTCCGCAAACGCGGCGACGGCCTCCTGGAACAGGGTTTCGTCGGCCGAGAGGCGGGTCAACGGGCCCGGCGCTCGATCGTCGGGGGCGGTCTCTACGTCTGACATGGCGCGGGTGGCGTGGCCGGGCAGGGAACCGGGTGTGGTCACAACGATAGCCAGACCCGCAGTTCGGGCGAAGAGCCGGGGATGAACTCCCGTTACGTTGCTTCTGGTCCGTCCGTCCCGCTGTAGGTATTCCACGCCCGCCTGGATGGCCCCACCCGACTCCGAAGCACGACCCGAGGCTGCTCCTGTCGAGCGACTCCGACTCGGCCTGCTGCTGGACACCCTGGCGCAACCGGCGTGGGTGGAGCGGGCGCTCCGTCGAGTGATCGAGACCGGCAGGGCCGAGTTCGTTCTGGTGGTCCGGAATGCTGCGCCGGCCGGCCCCCGCCGGCGACTGCTCGCGTGGTGGCGGGGCGCGGACCAGCTGCTCTACGGCCTGTTCCAGCGTCTGGACCGGGCGCGGGGGTTGGAGCCCGATCCGTTTGCGCCCGTCGACTTGTCAGCGATGCTGCGGGGAGTGCCGGTGATCGACGTGAGCCCACGGCAGTCGCGGGTCTCCGACGTGATCGAGGAGGCGGACCTGGAGCGCATCCGGCGGGAGCGCCCCGACGTGCTCGTCCGGCTGGGCTTTCGGATTCTCCGAGGCGGGATCCTGAACGCGGCGCCGCACGGCGTGTGGTCCTACCACCATGGGGACAATCACCGGTACCGCGGCGGGCCGCCGGCATTCTGGGAAGTGATCGAAGGCAACCCCGTGACCGGGACGCTGCTGCAGCGCCTGACCGAGTGGCTCGACGACGGCGAGGTGCTGTACCGATCGTGGGGGGCGACCAACCTCCACTCGGTCGCGCGGACGCAGGGGGAGATCTACTGGAAGAGTTCCGAGTTTCTGGCGCGGGCGGTGCTGCGGTTGGCTGAGGGCCGGGACGAGGCGAGCGCGCCCCGGGATCCGGTGCCATACGGCCATCGACTCTACGTCGCGCCGCGGAACCGGGAGATGGCCGCCGGGATGGCCCGGCTGCTGGGCCGGCGTGTCCGCTCGAAGTGGGCCTCGCTGACGACGCACGATCAGTGGTTTCTGGCGTTCCGGCGCCGCGCCGATCTGGCGCCATCGAACCGCGAGCCGGATCTCGCGCCGTTCCGGTTCACGCCGATCTACCCGCCACGGGACCGGTACTGGGCGGATCCGTTCCCGATGCGGGCGGGTGGCGCTGACTACGTGCTGTTCGAGGATTACCCGTACGCCACGCGGCGCGGCGTGATCGCGGCCCTGGAGCTGGGGGCCGGCGGACCGGTCGGATCGCCCCAGGTGATTCTGGAGCGGGACTATCATCTGTCGTATCCGTTCGTCTTCGAGTGGAAGGGAGTGACGTTTCTGATGCCGGAGACGGCGGACGCGCACCGGCTGGAGGTGTATCGCGCAACGCGTCCGCCGATGGAATGGACGCTCGAGGCCGTGCCGATCGAGGGGGTGCGTGTCGCGGACGCGACGCTGGCGGAGATCGGCGGGCGCTGGTGGATGTTCACGAATCAGGCGGTGCCCGGGGCGTCGTTCTGGGACGAGTTGTTTCTGTATCATGGCCCCACGCCGCTGGGGCCGTGGACGCCGCACCGGCGGAACCCGATCGTGTCGGACGTCCGGCGGGCGCGGCCGGCGGGGGGGCTCTTCCAGCGCGGTGGGCACTGGTATCGTCCGTCCCAGGACTGCTCGGCGCGCTACGGGGGCGCGGTCAACATCCACCGGATCGTGCGGCTGGATGAGTCATCGTACGAGGAGTGCACGGTGGGACGGCTGTTGCCTGACTGGCGGCCGGGCCTGCACGGCGTCCATACGGTGAACGCGCTGGGCGGATTGACGGTGTTGGACGCCCTGCGGCGGCGTTCGCGGCTTTCCTGGGCGACGTGACGGACCGGCTCACGATTCTCTGGGCGAAGGCTGGCCGGCTCCTGCCCGTCGACACGGGCGGGAAGATCCGGTCGTACCACCTCGCCAGGGCGCTGGCTCGACGTCACGAGGTCACGATGCTGACGTGGTACGATGGCCAGCGCGATGCCGCCTATGAGGAGGCGATGGCCCGCGAGTTCCCCGGCGCGGTTACCCTTCGCGCAGGACCTCGACGCGTCGACCCGCTGAGCGCGGGCCTGCGGTATGCGGCCGGCCTGTTCACGGGGGCCCCGTTCGCGATTCGCAAGTTCACGACGAGCGAGGTGCGGGCACTGATCGACCAATGGGCAGGGGAGAGGCGCTTCGACGCGATGGTCTGCGATTTCCTGTCGGCGTCGCTGAACTTCTCGCGCCCCGAGTCGATGCCGGTGGTTCTGTTTCAGCACAATGTGGAAGCGTCACTGTGGGCCCGTCAGGCGCAGCACGAAACGAACCCGGTCCTCCGGGCCGTCTACGGCCTCGAGGCTGCGAGGATGCGCCGCTACGAGCGGGAGGCTTTGCGACGGTTCCGGCACGTCGTCGCCGTCTCGCCGCACGACCGGGATCTGATGAGCGCCGACGTGGATCCGGCGCGGATAACGGTCGTCCCGACGGGGGTGAACGTCGATCAATTCGCCAGTGCGGCAGGCCAGGAACCGAGCGGACCGACGGTCCTGTTCCTTGGGTCGATGGACTGGGAGGCGAATATTGACGGCGTGGAATGGATGGCCGAGAGCATCTGGCCGACGGTGCTGGCGTCGGTTCCGGACGCGCGCTTCAGGATCGTCGGGCGCAACCCGCATGGCCGCGTGCTGCGGCTGGCCGGGCCGTCGATCGAGGTCACCGGGGCGGTGCCGTCGGTGACGGAGTACCTCGCCGAGGCCCAGGTCGTGGTGGTGCCGCTCCGCATTGGCGGCGGAACGCGTCTCAAGATCTTCGAAGCGATGGCTGCGGCCCGCGCGGTTGTTTCGACCAGCGTCGGGGCCGAGGGTTTGCCGGTAACGCATGGCGTCGACCTGCTTCTGGCGGACGATCCGGACGCATTCGCGCGGGCGGTGATCGAGGTCCTTCGTACCCCGGACCGGCGCCGTTCCCTTGGCCGGGCGGCGCTTGCTCTGGCCCGCGAGCACGACTGGTCGCGCGTAGCCGGCGTGATGGAGCAGGCGATCGACCGCGTCCGGGAGCGTTCCTCAGATGCGGGGCGGCCGGGATGAGGGTGCTCATCCTCGATGGAAACGAGAACCAGGCCGTCGCGGCCGCGCGTTCACTGGGACGCGCCGGGTATGACGTCTCGGTTGGTGCCAGCAGTGCCTGGTCGAAGGCCGGCTGGTCGCGATACGCGAAGACGCAGTTCCGGTACACGTCCCCGTCGGACGATGCGTCGCTGTTCGCACGCGACGTGGTCGCCGAGGCGGCGCGAGCGCCGGGGACGCTGGTGCTGCCGATGACCGAGCGCACGACGGTGGTGGTGTCGGAGCGGCGGGCCGAGCTCGAGGCCGTCAGCGCGCGATACGTGCTGCCGGAGCATGCGACGCTGCTGCGCGCCATGGACAAGCAGGCCATGACGGACCTGGCCGCATCGCTCGGAATCACCGTGCCGGCGACGTCCGTGCTTGGCACAGCGGCCGAGGCGCGCCGATTCGCCACCAGGGCGGTCTATCCCGTGGTGCTCAAGCCGCGGACGTCGGAGGAGATCGACCGCCGCGGTGCGCCCCGGCCGACGGGGAAGCCGCTGTATGCCCGGTCGGCGCCCGAGCTGATGACGGCGTTCGAGCAACTTCAGACGCGGGCCGGGGACATTCTGGCGCAGGAGTACGTCGAGGGTGTCGGCGTGGGCTACTTCGCTCTCGCGCGGCACGGCGAGGTCCGGGCGGAGTTCGCGCACCGCCGGCTGCGAGACGTCAGGCCGAGCGGGTCGGGCAGCGCGCTGCGTGAGTCGGTACCGTTGGACCACGCGCTCAAGGTCGCGGGGCGCAGGATCCTCGAGTCGATCGGATGGCACGGTGTGGCCATGGTCGAGTTCCGCCGGCGTGACGACGGCACGCTGTGTTTCCTGGAAGTGAACGGCCGGTTCTGGAACTCACTCGCGCTGCCGATTCACGCCGGGGTGGATTTCCCGCTATTGGTCGCCCGGCTCGCCGAGGACGGCGACGTGACGCCGGTGACCGCGTATCGAGTGGGAGTGCGCTGCCGGTGGTGGCTTGGCGATGTCAGGCACCTGGTGTCGGTACTGAGCGGTCGCCCTGCGGGGTTCACCGGCCGGTATCCGGCGCGCCTCGCGACCCTGGGTGCGTTCCTGCGGCCGGTCGCCGGGACCCATCACGACAACTTCGAGTGGACGGATCCGCTGCCGGAAGCCGGGGACTGGCTTGATTTCGCCGTACGCCGTCTGCCGGCCGCTCTGCACCGAAAGGGCATGCACCACGCGCCGACCGCTCCCGGCGCGCCGGACCGGGGTGTCCGCTGATGGACGTTCGGGCCGCACTTCACGTGCACAGCACGTACTCGGACGGCGAGTTGAGCCTGCGCGAGGTGCGGGAGCTGTTTCTGCGAGACGGCTGCCGCGTCGTCTTCATGGCCGACCACGCCGACGCGTTTGATGCCGACAGGCTCGCGGCCTATGCCGCGGAGTGCGCGTCCCTTTCAGACGAACGATTGACGCTGCTTCCCGGACTGGAGTTTGGCTGTGTGCGCCGGATGCATGTGGTCGGCTACGGCATCGTGGCGCTCCCGGGTTCGGACGATCCGACGGACGTGATTGCCTTCATCGGGGCGCACGGAGGCGTCAGCGTCATTGCCCACCCGGCGCCCGAGCACCTGCCGTGGATTCCCACCTTCCGCGCTCTTCCGGACGGCATCGAGGCCTGGAACACCAAGTACGACGGAGCCAGCGCGCCGCGACCAGCCGTCTTCGCGCTCATCCGGCAGTTGCAGGCGAGGCGTCCCGGGCTCAAGGCGTTCTACGGTCAGGATCTTCACTGGCGGCATCAGTTCCGCGGCCTGTTCGCCGAGATGTCGCCGGCGTCGGCGGAGCGGGAGGATCTGCTCGGGGCCCTGCGAGCCGGGCGGTTTCAGGGAGTGATCCGTTCCATGACGTTGCCGTCGGACGGGGACGTGAGCGAGGCCCTGCTGGCGGAGTTCGGCGCGCGGAACGCGCGATCCCG
This sequence comes from Gemmatimonadaceae bacterium, assembly GCA_013360595.1. Taxonomy (GTDB): domain Bacteria; phylum Gemmatimonadota; class Gemmatimonadetes; order Gemmatimonadales; family Gemmatimonadaceae; genus JABWBJ01. The sequence goes on from JABWBJ010000016.1 coordinate 11,230, forward strand.
GTGGATTCGTGCGGTCATCAGGCGCGCGAAGAGGATGGCGGGTCCGATCGGGCGCGCGCTCCCGGCGGGTCTCAAGTCGCAGCTTCGCCGCTTCTTCTGAGCCCCCGCCATGTCCATCATCGCACTCGAGTATCACGATGTCGTTGCCGGCGCCGACTGGGACAGCAGCGGCTTTCCAGGTGAAGCGGCGGCCAGCTACAAGCTCTCCGACGTCGTGTTCATGGCGCAGCTTGACGTGCTGTCCGAATCGGGCCGCCGGGTTGGCGCGGATGTCCATGCGGCCCTGGCCGACCCGGAGGTGCCACACGTGCTGCTCACGTTTGACGACGGCGGCGCCAGCGCGCTCACGGTCATCGGACCGGCGCTGGCGTCGCGCGGCTGGCGCGCGCACCTGTTCGTTCCGACCGACCGGATCGGCACGCCCGGTTTCGTGACGGTCGAGGGACTGCGGAACCTCCAGCGGGCCGGCCACGTGATCGGCAGCCATTCCGCGACACATCCGACGCGCATGAGTCGCCTGTCAGCTGCCGCGCTTCGCGCCGAGTGGCGCGGGAGCATCGCGCTGCTGGAAGACATCCTGGGCGAGCGGGTAACCGTCGCCTCCGTGCCGGGGGGATACTACAGCCGGCCGGTTGCCGAAGCCGCGTCGGAGGCGGGGGTCCGTGCGCTGTTCACGTCCGAGCCGGTGACCGCGATCGAGACCGTTGCCTCGTGTGCCGTGATCGGGCGGTTCACACTGCGGCGCTGGCACTCGGCGCGATACGCCGCCTCGCTGGCGGGGCGCCGATCGTTCGCGAGGTACGGACAGTGGATCGGATGGTCAGCCAAGAAACTGCTGAAGCGAACGGCCGGCGACGCCTACCTTCGCTGGCGCGCCGCGACGTTCGAGCGAGCGTCGCGCTGACCGGTCCGGCGGCGGCGCGTCGAATCCGCTCAGGCCGGGACGTGTTGGCCGGTGCTCACCCGCGTGTCGGTGAGGTCCACCTGGTCCGGCGCCTCGCCGTCTATGAACACCCGGTGCCACGCCTCGACGTTCACGAGCGACCAGAGCCGCTCCGAGTGATCGCGGACGCCCGCCTGATGCTCGCCCACCATGGCGCGCACGAACGCGCTGTCGAAGAGGCCGCGCGACCGGGCGCGGTCGCCGAGCACCATCTCGTCGATGACCGGCCGATAGGCGTTCCGGAACCACTGACCGACGGGTACCGGGAACCCCATCTTGCGCCGGGAGAGGATCTCCGGGGGAAGCCAGTCGCGCATGGCCTCGCGCAGCACGTACTTCGTGGTGCGGCCGCGCAGCTTCAGTCGCTCCGGCAGCGTCGCGGTGAACTCGACGAGCGGGTGGTCGAGGAACGGCACCCGGCTCTCGATGGACGCTGCCATGCTCATCTGATCCTGCTTCATGAGCAGCTCGTGCAGATACGTCGCGAGATCCACGTGCAGGAGCTGATTGAGGAGTGACCCGGCGTCGGTCGTCCGGAGCAGATCGTGGGCGACGGCGTACGGGTCGATCGAGGCCAGCGTCTCACGGTGTTCGGGCGCGAGGAGGCCGCGGAGCCCGGCGCGATCGAACACGGCGAAGTTGTCGAAGTAGAGGTCGTCGAGCGAGGCCGGCCGCGTCAGCGCGGTGCGCCGGAGACGATGCTGCCAGCGGGACCCGCTCGGCAGCCGGTCCACGAGGGCGGCGCCGATCCGGCGTCCGAGGGAACCGGTCAGGCCGCGGGCCAGCCGGCCTAACGCCATGTTCCAGACGGTGTACCGGTAGCGGCCGTAGCCGCCGAGCGTTTCGTCGCTGCCCTCGCCGGTGAGCACGACCTTCACCCGCTCGGCGGCAAGGCGCGAGACGAAGTAGAGCGCGATGCTCGACGGGTGCGCGATGGGCTCATCCTCGTGCCAGACCATGCGGGGGAGCGCCGCGAAGAACTCGTCAGGCGTGACCACCGTTTCGTGGTGATCGGTACGGTACCGTTCCGCCACGAGCCGCGCATACGCGAGCTCGTTGGCCTCGCGCTCGGCGAACGCCACCGAGAACGTCCTGATCGGCTCGTCGACCAGGGTGCTCATCATCGCGGTGATCGAAGCCGAGTCGATCCCGCCGGACAGGAACATCCCCAGGGGCACGTCCGCCATCAGGCGGAGTCGGACCGATTCGCGAAAGCGCTCGCGGTACTCGTCGACGAGCACCCGGCCGGGACGTGTGTCGATCGCGCCGGGACTGAAGCTGAGCGACCAGTAGCGTTCGATGTCGATCGTTCCGTCCCGCCAGGTCAACGTGTGTCCCGGTGGCAGCCGCTTCACTCCCTCGAAGAGGGTGTCGGCCCCGGATGTCCCGTGATTGGCGAGGTAATCGGGAAACGCCGGGAGGTTGAGCGCCGCCCGCACGGCGCCGGCCGCGAGGAGCGCCTTGATCTCCGATGCGAAGTAGAGCGCGCCATCCGGGGCGTGGACGTAGTACAGCGGTTTCACGCCGAACCGGTCGCGCGCGAGCAGCAGCTCCCGTGAGCGGGCGTCCCAGATGGCGAAGGCAAACATGCCACGGAGCCGCCGGGGCACGTCCCGGCCATGGCGCAGATACAGGTGCAGGATCGTCTCGGTGTCGCAGTGCGTCCGGTAGCGAACGCCCTCCGCCTGGAGCGCCGGCATGAGCGCGGGATGGTTGTAGACCTCCCCGTTGTACACGATCTGAACGGCCCCGTCGGCGACCGCCATCGGCTGGGCGCCCAGAGCAGGGTCGACGATGCTCAGCCGGCGGTGACCGAGCCCGATGCCGTTGTCGAGGTACAGTCCGGACCCGTCCGGTCCACGGTGGACAATCGTGCCCATCATCGACTCGAGGAGCCCCCGGTCGAGTCGACGGGTCGAGCCGCGCGGCAGCGCGATCCCGCAGAGGCCACACATGCTAACGGACCCCCACGCCCGACGTGTCGCCGGCCCGCGGTTCGGCCGCGCGCTGGGGGGTGACGCTCCAGACCGCCCAGTGTCCGCGGAGTCCGTTGCCGATAGCCAGGATCGGTATCACCAGAAGCCGCGAGGCCCATTGGACATCGGCCAGCACGCGGCGGACGCCTCCCTCCGCGAACATCGATCCGACGACCATGACCGCCAGCATCACGACGGTGGCCGCCACGACCAGCGCCAGGGCGTTCATGATGAGCCAGGCGCCAAGCGCTATCGTGCCGACGAGCACGAAGAGCGGTGTCAGGAGCCGGAAGACCTTGTGCAGCAGGAAGTGGGTCCAGACGCGATTCTCCCAGGGCAGCAACGACCAGGGCGCCAGGCGCATGAATTGCACGAGCCCGGTCAGCGTTCGAACCCGCCGCGCGAACTGCTGGTCCCTCGTGAACGGGCGCGGATCGTGCGCTACCGCGTCACGGCAGAATCCCAGACGTTGCCCCTGCCTGACGACCGAGAGACCGGTAAAGAGGTCGTCGCAAATCAGGCCGTCCGGCAGCGGTCGCCAGTAGCGGGGGCGGAGCACGAGGATGGATCCCGTCGCCGAAACGACGCCCCGTCCCGCCGCCTGGCCGGCCCGGATAGTGGCCTCCAGGCTCGCATAGCCGGTCATGGTCGGGTCGCCCGCCCGCTGCTCGTATCGTCCTGTCACGGCGCCGAACGGGCCCGCGCGAAGCGTGGCGACCAGTTGCCGGATCGCCTCCCGGTTGAACGTCTGCCCGACGTCGGCGAACAACAGCACGTCGGCGTCCCCGGCAGCACGCACCGCCGCGTTGAGCGTGGCGGCCTTTCCACCAGGCGGGTCGCCTGCGACCACTGATGCCGTTCCGTGCAGCGCGCGACGATAGGCGTCCAGCGGGATCCCGGACGCCGGATCAGCGGCAAGGACGACGCGCAGCCGGTCGCGCGGGTAGTCGGACTCGAGAAGGTTCTGAATGCGGCGGGCGGCGATCGAAGGATCGTCGCGAGTGGCGATGACGGCGCACACGCGCTCCAGCGCGTCCGGATCGGGGATGGTCACGGACGGGAGGCGACGGGCGCGCAGCCACATGGCGGCGGGGTATGCCACCCAGGTCAGGCCAAGGCACGCGAATGCGATTCCGGCGAGCAGGAGCAGCGTCACAGGCGGACCAGGAAACGAGGCCGGGGCCTAACGAAACGGCGCGTCACGTCGCGAATCAGCACCGGGGAAATATGGGCAAGGGGGTGGTCGCGGCCTGCAACGCCGCCGGGCGGACAACATGCCGACCTCAGAGGACGATTGAGGCCGACACGTGGTAAACGCTTGCCCGGCAATTCGTTACGGCTCGTCGGCGAACACCCTGAGCGCCAGGTCGACCTTGCCGAACGGCGCCGACACCTGCACGCCGTCCACAGCGCTCCGCACCAGGGCCAGCATCTCCCGCGCGATCGCGATCCCCTCGGCCACCGCCTGCTCGCGCGAGCGCTCGTTGGCCCGCCGCATCCGGTCCAGGATCTCCGCCGGCACCACCACGCCAGGCACCTCGTTGGCCAGGAACTCCGCGTTCCGGGCCGAGACCAGCGGCCAGATCCCGGCGATCACCGGAATGCGAACCCCGGCAATCTCGCGCAGGAATCGCTCCAGTTGCGCCACGTCGAAGACCGGCTGCGTCACCGCGAACTCCGCCCCCGCCTCCACCTTGTACATGAAACGGCGCAGCTCGAGCGCCGGGTCGATCGCGGCCGGATTGCAGCCCACCCCGATCGCGAACCGGGTCGGCTCTCCGATGGGATTGCCGCCGGGGTCGAGCCCGTGATTCAGGTTGCGAACGAGATTCGTGAGGCCGATCGAGTCGATGTCGAACACCGCCGTCGCGTCGGGATACGGCCCCATTTTCGGCGGGTCGCCGGTGATGAGCAGGATGTTGCGCAGGCCCACGGCTGCGGCGCCGAGCAGGTCACTCAGCATGCCCAGCAGGTTCCGGTCCCGGCAGCAGTAGTGGGTCACGGTCTCGATGCCCACGCGCTGCTCGATCAGCAGGCTCGTCATGATCGCGCCCATGCGGCTCTGCGCGCGGGGCCCGTCGGGGACGTTGACGGCGTCCACGCCCGCGTCGCGCAGCAGGGCGACGTCGGCGAGCATCCGGTCGGCGTTGACGCCGCGCGGCGGAACGATCTCGACCGACGTGACGAACTGCTTGGCGGCGAGCTTCGCCGACCACTTCGATCGCGCCGGGAATGGAACGGGCTCGAGCGGCGCTGAATCGCGAATCGTGATTCGCGAATCGTGGGCTGGCGCCTGCTCCGCGCGCAGGGCCGCCGGCGCTCCCTCACGCGACGCACCGATCCGGTGGCTTCCCAGCCGCGGAGCGAGCGGCCGGATGCCCTCGGCGATCGCGTGGATGTGCTCCGGCGTGGTTCCGCAGCAGCCGCCGACGACCCTGGCCCCGGCCTGGACGAGGTGACGCGCCCAGGTGGCCATGTACTCGGCGCTGGCCATGTACATGGCGCGCCCCGAGACCTCCCGCGGCATGCCGGCGTTCGGTTGCGCGCTCAGTTTGCGGCGCGTGACGGGCGCCATCTGTTCGATGCCCTCGAGGATCCCCTGGGGGCCCACGGAGCAGTTGAGGCCGATGATCTCGGCGCCCAGCCCGTCCAGCCAGGCGGCCACGTCGGCCGGCGATGCGCCGAACGGCGTTCGCCCGTCGGTGCCGATGGTCATCTGGGCGACGACGGGCATCAGCGGGTCCACGTCCCGGGCGGCCCGCACCGCCTGGCCGATCTCCTCCAGGTCGCCGAAGGTCTCGATGATGAACAGGTCGGCCCCACCCTCCTTGAGCGCGGCCATCTGCTCGGCGAACGCGGCCCGCGCTTCGTCGTGGCTGGTGGGGCCGTAGGGCTCGAGGCGGACGCCCAGCGG
>JABWBJ010000345.1 GCA_013360595.1 Gemmatimonadaceae bacterium
GGCGCTGGGCCTTGGCGAGGCCCGGGCGATGGCCCGTCGGCTGGGGGCCGGGCAGGCGCTGCTCGGGAGCATCGTCGGCAGCGCCAACCGCCTGACGATCCGGGCCGTGATCGTCGACGCCGGACGGGACAGCGCGCGAATGCACAATGTGACGGTCTCCGGTTCCGGTGACAGCCTGACGACGATCATCTCGGACCTGGCTGGCCAGCTCCTCTCGCGGGGTTCTGGTGCCTGGCGCCTGAGCGCGCAGGATCCGGGAACGGCCTCGTGGGAGGCGCTGCGGGCCTTCATGCGCGGTCGCGAGCTGTACACGACGGGCCGGCTGGACCAGGCTGGCGCGGCGTTCCGGGCGGCCCTCACGCTGGATTCGACCTTCGCGCTGGCCGCGTACTGGCTGACGGTCATGGTGGCGAGCGAGTCGGGGCATCTCGGCGGACTGGATGGCCCCCAAGGCCAGTCATTTGCACGGGCGGCGTGGCGACACCGCGGCCGTCTCGGTCCGGAGCCGCTGTCGCTCCTGGTGGCGATGGTCGGCGATTCAGGGCCGATTCCGGGACGAAGCCGCCTCGCTCGCCATCGTGCGATGGAAGCGGCGGCGCAGTCGACCAACCTCCCCGAGGCCTGGGTCGTTGCCGGAGAGAGCCACCTTCATTTCGGGGCCCTGCTCGGGATGGTGGATTGGGCTCAGCGGGCGCGCACGGCGTTCTCCCGTGCGCTATCGATCGATCCGACGCTGCGGTCGGGGTTGCTGCACATCAGCACTCTCATGGCGCTGGATCGCGATACGATCGCACTGAAAGCGTGGATGGACGAGGTCGCGGCGGAGCCGCCTGAGCCGGCGTTCTCGACGGAGCAACATGTCCTGGCGCTCCTCCGAGGGGACCCGAAGGGAGTATCGCGTGCGCGATCGCGGCTTGCGGACCGCGGCATCCTTCCGGACCAGAGCAACCCGGCCATTCCGGGCGCGGAACTGGACTCGATCATGGCGGAGCTACTGGCCAGGGCCGACACGTTCACCGCCGCCCGGCGAGCAGCGCTTGCCTGCCAGGCCGCCTGGCTGGCAGCGAACCGGGGGCAGGCGCAACGGGTCCGCGCCTTGCGGCCGGAGTGCCACCCCGACGCCGTCGAGGCAGACATCGAGACCCTGCGCTTCGCGGAGGACGACAGTGCGGCCGTGCGCCGGTTAGGCATGGTGGCCCCGTCGCCTGCGCCAACCGGCTGGATGGTGCCGTGTGAGGTCTCGCTGTTCCGCCTGCGGCAGGGTGACAGTACCGGGGCAGGAGCGTCCGTCAGGGCCCTTCGGTCGTGGTCGGCGCGCGAGGCCGTCGTGTGCGCGCGCCTGATCGACGCCCTCTCGTCCGCGCTGCGGCCTCCGGCGTCCATGCGACCACTGGTCGCGATGGACTCGATCATGCGCCACAAGGCGTGGTCGGCTCCGGCCGGGGACATGAACCCGCACTGGAACTACGACCTGGCGCTGGGCTTCGCGCGTCATGCCGCCTGGGCCGACGCGGCGGCCGCCGCGAGACGCCGGCTGTTCGGGCGCCCCATCCGGTTGGCCGTCATGCTGCGGGCCGAAGGATGGTACGCCGCTTTGGCCGGCGACACCGCCAGGGCGCTCCCGGCGCTACGGTCGTTCCTCCGCTTGCGGGACGATCCCGACGAGCGCCTCCGGTCGACGGTGGACAGTGCCCGTGTCCTCCTGTCCCGCCTGGAGATGGCGCGACCCGCCGCCGACTCGCGTTAGGCGTCAGCGAGGGCGGCGGGCGTCCACGTGGCGTCCCACGTCCAGGCCGGCGCGGACCACGAGGTTCCGGAAGCGCACCGAGTCGCGGAGCGAGTCGTAAATGTCGTCCACGAGGGGCGTATGGAGCGGGAAGGCCGGGTTGGACGACAAGGCCTGCTCCAGGAGGTCGAGCGCGAAGGTGGCATCGCCGCCCGCGAGTGCCAGCGTGACCGGGGGAGGGACGGACCCGTCCCGGTCCGCTCCCGTCGCCTTCCATTGGCGAAAGACACGACGCGCGGAATCCCGCACGGCGAGGTCGCCGCTCTCGGCCCGGAAATACGTGTAGAGCGGATGCCGCGGCGCATGGGCCGCGAAGACGCGGAGCCCCGAGTCGCGTCGTCCTGACGAGACCAGTGTCCGGCCGTAGAACTCCCAGATCGCCTGGACAGCGGGATTCAGTTGGAGGGCCCGCTCGCCCGCACGAATCGCGTCGTCTGCGCGGCCGGCAATGCGGAGGTGGTTCCCGTACACGGCGAAGTGGATGCCGGAGAGGGGGTCGCTCGCGGTGGCACGCTCCATCGCGCGCACGGCCTCCTCGGTGCGTCCCTGCGCGATGAGCAGCTCGGCCAGCCAGCCGTGCGCGTTCGCGTTGCGCGGGTCGCGACTGACCGCCTCGCGATACGCGACCTCGGCCCGTGGCCAGTGGTCCCGGCCGCGGTACGTCAGGGCCAGGCCCAGGGCGGCCTGTGCATCGCTCGACGTGGCGTCGAGCGCGACGGCGCGTTCCGCCGCCGCCTGGGCGAGTGGCAGCATGCTGTCGCGCGGGAAGGCACGCCTGTCGTACAGCGTCAGCAACGTCGCGCTCATCGAGAGGCCGGCATGCGCCCGGGCGAACCCCGGGTCACGTGCCACCGCGTCCTGGAACCGTTCCCGTGCAAGCCGGAGGCTCGCCGCGCCGCGCCGGTCCAGATGATAGCGGCCCTGGAGGAATGCGTCGTGGGCGATGGCGTCGTCCGTGCCCAGTCCGGGTTGCCCTCTCGGCGCAGAGGATCCCGCGGCGCTCAAGGCATGGGCGAGTTCGTTGACGATTCGCATCGGGACACGCACCAGGTCGCCCGCCTCGTCGCGGAAGGTATCCGACCAGACCACCCGGCCGTCGCGAACGCGCGTCATGTTCACGACCACGTCGATGACCGTCCCGGTGCGTCGTACGGCCAGCGTCACCACATGAGCGACGCCAAGCGCCCTGGCCACCTCGCGCAGGGAGGCCCCTGTCGTACTTGTGGCGCGGCTCATGCGCACGTCGACCGCGGCGTACTTTGCCAGGTTCGCCGTGACCTCGTCCGTGAGCCCCTCGGCGAGGTACGCCAGCGAGGAGTCCGGACTCCCGATCGGTGATGCGAGGACCGTCACGGTTGCATCGGTACGCGCGAACACGTCGCGTTGCCGCGACACCAGGGCCGTGGCGGCGAGCAGGAGCATGCCCATCCCGACCCACCAGGCTGGACTCGTCAGGCGCATCAGCGGCGACATCGCGCCTGCCCAGGGCCGCGCCGGCCTGCCGGTCACCGGCGAACCCGGCGGCGCCTGCGA
>JABWBJ010000346.1 GCA_013360595.1 Gemmatimonadaceae bacterium
GATCGCGGCGGGCGCCAGCAGCAGGAGCGCCGCCCAGGCGCGGGCGGCCCAGCCGCGGATCCGGTGCCGGTCCATGCGTCTCCCCTCCCCTGCCTAACGCAGGATGTAGTCCACGGTCGTCACCACCCGGACGACCTTCCCGATCTGGCTCCCCTCGGTGATCCCCTGGGCCTGGTCCCGCGGCAGGATCTCGAACACCCCCTGGTTGCCGCGCCGGATCCCGCCCAGCGACGTCCGCGAATCCGCGGCGAAGCGTTCGGCGGCCTCCCGGGCCCGCGCGGTCGCCTCGGCGATCATCTCCGGCTTGAGGTCGTTGAGTCCGCGGAAGACGTACGTCGGCCCGCCGCTGCCGTACTCCGTGCCTGACGAGAGCACGACCCCGGCGTTCACCAGCTCGCCCACACGCTGGCTCGCCGCCTGCACCAGTGCCGGAGCGTCGGACCGCACCACCACCGCCTGGCGGATGATGTACCGGTTCGCCGACCCGCCCGGGGCCCGGTACTCGTTCGCCGGCGCGTCCACCACCTCGAACGACTGCAGCGTCACCTGCGCCGTATCGATCCGGTGCCGAGCCAGGAAACGGAAGATCTCCTCCACGTTCGACTGCATCCGCGCCTGCGCGCGCGCGAGGTCGTTGTCCGCCGCCACCAGCCGCAGCGGCCAGATCGCCAGGTCGGCCGTCACCTCACGCTCCGAGATCCCCTTCACCGTCACGAAGCGGTCCCCCAGCCGGGCCCGCACGAAGCCCTGACCCGCCGCCCACCCGCCGGCCACGATGCCCAGAGCCAGCACCACCACGCGGGCAAGAGACTGGGTGTCCATGGCTTGAAGATGGCACCGGGCTCGGTCCGGCACCAGATTGCGACGTCTGCACGCTCATCGCCCGAGCACGAGTCACGACCATGCCCTTCGTCCGCACCACCGAGTCCTTTCGCGCCGGCGCCCGCACCATGCCGCGCGAGTACTACGCGTCACCGGAGGTCTTCGCTCGCGAGCAGGACGCGATCTTCGCTCGCTCCTGGATCTGCGTCGGCCGCGAGCGCGACTTCACCGAACCCGGCGCCTTCCAACTCGTGGATCTCGCCGGCGAAAGCCTCATCGTCGTCCGCGATCGCGAAGGCGAGATCCGCGCGCACTACAACGTCTGCCGCCACCGCGGCACGCGCCTCTGCACCGAGTCGTCGGGCACGCTCTCCGAAACCATCCAGTGCCCCTACCACGCCTGGACGTACCGCCTCGATGGCCGCCTGATCGGCGCGCCCCACATGACCGGAACCCCCGGCTTCTCGCTCGCCGACTACCCGCTGCATTCGGCCGCCGTCGGACGCTGGGAGGGGTTCGTCTTCGTCACCCTCGCCGAGCACCCGCCGCCCATCGATCAGGCCTTCGCTCCCCTCCACGGACGCTTCTCACGCTTCAACCTGCCGGCCCTGCTCCCGGTGCGCCGCATCGAATACCCGGTGGCCGCCAACTGGAAGCTCATCCTCCAGAACTACTCCGAGTGCCTCCACTGCCCCACCATCCACCCGGAACTCACCACCAGGCTGCCGTACACCAGCGGCGCCAACGACCTCACCGAGGGCCCCTTCCTCGGCGGGTACATGGAGATCCGCGCGCCGCACCAGAGCGCCACCATGAGCGGCCGCGCCTGCGCCATCCCCCTCGGCGACCTGCCTGACGAGGACCTCGCCCGCGCGTACTACTACACGCTCTTCCCCAGCATGATGCTCAGCCTCCACCCGGATTACGCCGTGTACTACACCGTGGCGCCGGTCTCCGAGAAGGCCAGTGTCGTCACCTGCGTCTGGATGGTCCACCCCGACGCCCCCTCGAAGCCCGGGTACAACATCGCCGACGCCGAGGAGTTCTGGGATCGCACCAACCGCCAGGACTGGCACATCTGCGAACAGAGCCAGCTCGGCGTCTCCTCACGCGTGTACGCGCCGGGCCCCTATTCGCCTCGCGAGAGCGTGCCGGCCGCGTGGGATCGGGAGTACCTCAGGCAGATGGCCGAGCGATGAGCGATGCGACAGGCGAAAGCGCGCCGGTCGCCTACAGGTATGAGAGCCACCAGTCACGGCGACGCGCTTTCACCCCGGCATACCACCGGCACGCGAAGACCAGCAGGACGACCACCACGAACCAGACGAGATAGAGCAGCGGCAGGCTCCACTGGTACCCCGCCGGCGCTCGCCCCGGCGCCATCGGATGGTTGCCGAAAAGCCACGGGACCACCGTCCCCAGGCGAACCTGCGACACCACGAGCGCCGCCGCGTGGATCAGCGGGATGTGCAGCACGTAGAAGAAGAACGGCACCCGGCCAAGGACCGTCAGCCAGGACGCCAGCGCGCCGCGGGCCCGTTCGAGCAACGGGATCAGCGCGATCGTCGGGCCAAGCGTCATCAGCAGGAAGAGCAGTGAGGCCGGATACTTCGTGGTGTTCAGGAACGACAGGAACGCCGGCATCGGCGGCGGTCCCTCGGCCGGTCCGGCCGGGGCGGACCAGGGCTGCGGGTCCCCGTACAGGTTGAAACCGCGGAGCACCAGGAACGCGGCGATCGCGCCCACCCCGATCGTCAGGCAGAGACGATCCCGGCGCGCAGGCTCCATCACGAGGATCGCGCCAAACGCCCAGCCGGCGGCCATCACGCCGATCCACGGAATGAACGAATAGAGCACCACGAGCGTCGGTCCTCCCTCGCCGAACCGGACCGGCGCCGCAAACGGGCCGATATAGAGGACCTTCCACAAGGCATCGACCACGCCATCCCCCAGCGATCCGGCAAGCTGGCCGGCGTATCCGTCCAGCAGGTTGTGGCCGGCAATGATCGCCACGCCGATGGCCCCCACCACGCGCACCGGAAGCTTCACCAGCGCCGCCATCGCGATCATGCACCACCCGATCACCCAAATGACACCGGCCAGCTCGTACTCTCGGAACCGGACATTGAACGTCCACGACAACCGGATGATCGTCAGCTCAAGAACGACCAGCCACAGCCCGCGCGTGACGAGGAACCGCGAGACATCCGGCCGGCGGCGTGCCATCAGGAAGGCCGACGTTCCCGCGAGGAAGAGGAACGCCGGGGCGCAGAAGTGCGTGACCCACCGGGTGAAGAAGACGCCGGCCGACGCGCCGCCCGCCGGAATCGCCGAGTAGACGCGCACGTGGTCGATCGCCATCAGGACCATCACGGCGCCACGGATGATGTCGACCGAGCCAAGGCGCGCGGGCGCGGCGGACCCGGTGGCGGCGTCGGAGGTGCTCATGGCGCGCTAACGTGGCCCGCGCCGGCGCCCGGCGTCAATGCC
>JABWBJ010000347.1 GCA_013360595.1 Gemmatimonadaceae bacterium
GGCGCCGCCGCACGCACCGGTGCCGGCCGGCGCCTTCGCCCGCGTCGCCTCCCTGGGGTGGCACCGGAAGTGGGAAGGGCTCCCGATCACCTTCACGGTGCTGACGACGCTGGCGGTCATCATCGCGTCGCTCTTCGAGATCATCCCGACGTTCCTGATCAAGTCCAACGTCCCGACGATCGCGTCGGTCCAGCCGCTGACGCCGCTCGAGCTCGCCGGACGCGACCTGTACATCCGCGAGGGGTGCTTCAACTGCCATTCGCAGATGATCCGGCCGTTCCGGTACGAGACCGAGCGGTACGGCGACTACTCCAAGCCGGGCGAGTCGGTCTACGACCATCCGTTCCTGTGGGGATCGCGGCGGATCGGTCCCGATCTCGCGCGCGAAGGCGGCAAGTACCCCGACCTGTGGCACGTGCGGCACTTCGACAACCCGCGGGCCATTTCGCCCAGGTCCATCATGCCGGCGTACCCGCACCTGCTCTCGCGCGAGCTCGACTTCGACGGCATCCAGGCGCGGGTGGACGCCATGGCGATGCTCGGCGTGCCGTACGGCGACGCGGTGACGCGGGCCCCGGCCATGGCCCGCGAACAGGCGGCCCGGATCGCGGCGTCCATCGTCCAGGGGGGCGGCGAGGCCGGCTACGAGACCAGGGAGATCGTCGCCATGGTCGCCTACATGCAGCGCCTCGGCCGCGACGCTCAACGCCCCGCGGTCGCCGGCGCCGGCGGAGGGAACAGTCGATGAACCTCACCGAGATCATGTCCAATGCCGGCCTCTCGCGCTATGCAGAGGCGGCCCTCCTGCTCTTCGTCTTCGCGTTCGTCGTCATCGTCTGGCGGATCTTCCGGCCGTCGCGTCGTCAGGCGCTGGAGCGCCAGGCGCGGCTGCCGCTCGAGGACGATCATCCGCCGTTCCCTTCCCACGTTCAGCACCCGGGCAAGTAACCATGGCCGACCAGGACAACGACCGGCTTCTCGACCACACCTACGACGGCATCCAGGAATACGACAACCCGATGCCGCGCTGGTGGGTCATCACGTTCTGGGCCACGATCATCTTCTCGATCCTCTACGTGCTCGACGTTCCCGGCATCGGGATCGGACCGGGCCGCGTGGCCGAGTACGAGGCCGACATGGAGAAGGCGCGAGCGGCGCGGCTGGCCCTCGAACCGGCCGGCGCGCCTGACCCCGAGGCGCTCGCGGCCCTGGCGGCCGACCCGGCCCGGATCGCCGAGGGGCAGCAGGTCTTCACGATGTACTGCGCGGCCTGCCACCGCGCCGACGGGGGCGGCCAGATCGGCCCGAACCTTACCGATGATTCGTGGATCCACGGCGGCACGCTGGCCGAGATCCGCGCCACGATCCACGACGGCGTCCTCGCCAAGGGCATGCCGGAATGGGGCAAGGTGCTCAAGCCGGACCAGGTGAACGCCGTAACCGCGTACGTGCACTCGCTCCTGGGCACCAACCCGCCGAACCCGAAACCACCCGAGGGGACGAAGGGGACGCAGGGGACGCCGTGACGTCGATCGCCCCGCGCGCCCGGGGGCGCGTCCTGCCGACCATGAACGAGGACGGAACCCGCCGGTGGGTCCGTCCCCGTCCGTCGGCCGGCCGCTGGGAAACGCGACGGCGCGGCGTGGCCTGGGGGCTCATGGCGCTGTACCTCGCGATTCCGCACCTGCGGATGAACGGCAAGCCGCTCATCCTCCTCGATGCGCCGCGTCGCGAGTTCACCTTGTTCGGCTACACGTTCCTGCCGACCGACACGCTGCTCTTCATGCTGTTCCTCGGCACCGTCATCGTCGCGGTCTTCCTGCTCACGGCCCTGTTCGGACGCGTCTGGTGCGGCTGGGCGTGTCCGCAGACGGTGTGGATGGAGTATCTGTTCCGGCCCATCGAGCGCCTGCTCGAGGGGGGACCCGCCGGATCGCTGGCAATCGATCGCGGCGGGAACCGGTTTCATCCGCGGCGCCTGGCGAAGTTCGCCGTGTTTCTGGCGATGGCCCTCGTCCTCGGGCACACGTTTCTCGCCTACTTCGTCGGCGTCGATCAGATCGTGCTGTGGGTGCAGCGATCGCCCGCCGAGCATCCGACCGCGTTCGCGGTCATGGCGGTGACGACGACGCTCGTCTTCGCGGACTTCGCGTATTTCCGGGAGCAGACCTGCACCATCGCCTGCCCGTATGGCCGCTGGCAGTCGGTGCTCCTCGACAGCAGTTCGCTCATCGTCGCGTACGATCATCGGCGCGGTGAGCCGCGGCAGCGGGGAACGAAGCGGCGCGGGGCCACCGCCGGCGACTGCATCGACTGCGGCCTCTGCGTCCAGACGTGTCCGACCGGGATCGACATTCGCGACGGCCTGCAGATGGAGTGCATCCACTGCACGCAGTGCATCGACGCCTGCGACGCCGTCATGGACAAGATCGGCCGGCCGCGAGGGCTCATCCGCTACACGTCGCGCGAGATGCTGGCGGGAACGGCCCGCCACCTCCTCCGCCCGCGGACCGTCATCTACCCCGTCGCGCTCGCCGCCTTCCTGGGCACCTTCGTCTTCCTCCTGAGCACGAAGGCGACGGCGGACGTCACGCTCCTGCGCGGCGTTGGCGACCCGTTCACGGTGAGCGCCGAGGGACGCGTCGTGAACCAGGTCCGGTTGCGCATCGCCAACCGGAGCCGGGCCGACCAGCAGTACCGGATCGATGTCGCGGCCGCGGAGGGCGCGACGGTCATCGTGCCGGTGAATCCCTTCCCGGTCGCGCGGGGGCGTACGGAGACGACGAGCTTCTTCGTGTCGCTGCCGGACGCGGCGTTCGCGGGCGGCGAGCCGATCATCACCATCCGCATCAGCGACGGCGGCACGTTCGACGACACGTATCAGTGGCGGCTGCTCGGTCCTGCGCGGGCACGCGCCGGTGGCGACGGCGGGACCGGGGGAGGGAGCGGATGAAACGGGGCGCGGGGTGGCCGCTGGCGGTGGCCGTGATTCTCGGCGCCACCGTGGCCGGCAACGTCTGGCTGATCCGGCTCGCCGGCGCGGATCCGTCGTTTGCGGTCGAGGAGGACTACTACCGCAAGGGAGTGCGCTGGGACGAAGAGCTGGCGCAGCGGGCGCATAACGAGGCGCTGGGCTGGCGGGTGCGCGCCACGCTGTCACCGATCGAGCCGGGTCGCGGCGCGGATCTCCTGGTGGCGCTGGACGACTCGGCCGTGGCGCCCATCGCGGATGCGTCGATCGTGGTGTGCGCTTTGCACGTCGGGCGCGCCGCCCATCCGGTCGACGTGACGCTCCGGCCCGGGGACGCTCC
>JABWBJ010000348.1 GCA_013360595.1 Gemmatimonadaceae bacterium
ATCACGCCGCCGCCGTTCACGGGCGCGCCGTCACGCTCGCTGGAGGAGACGCGGGAGGTGGACAACGGCATGCAGGCCTACGCCCGGCGCGATTTCACCCGGGCGGCCGAGCTGCTCGGGCGGGCAGCCGTGACCGATTCCTCGCCGTCGGTCTCGTTCTACCTCGGCGTGTCGCGGCTGGCGACGGGCGACGCCCGCGGCGCACTGCAGGCGCTGGCGGTCCCTCGTTCCCTGCTGGCGAGCCCTTATCGGGACGATGCGGCGTTCTTCGCGTCCAAGGCGCACCTGCGTCTCGGACAGGTGGACTCGGCCCTCGCCATCCTGCGAGCGATCCCGCCCAATTCGCCAACGGCCCCGCCAGCCCGGGCGCTGGCGGAGAGCCTGATGGTTCGGCGGCCGTGACGGCTGGTGGCTGGTGGCGCACGGCGGCGATCGCGGTTTGTTCGCTCGCCGCGTGTCGCTCGCCACTGAGCGAGGCAGAGCGACTCGTAAGGCAGGCGCACGACGAGGCGCTTGCGCTCAGGCATGAGACGGCCGACGGGCTGCTTCGACGGGCGCTCCAGGTCGACCCGTCATTCCTTCCTGCCGTGCTTGATCTGCTGGCGGTCCAGCCGGCCGGCGCCACGGTCGATGTCCCGCTGCTGCTCGATTCCCTCTCCGTCCGCACGGAGGATCCGTCGCTCGGTTCCTGCTACCGCCACCTGTCCGCGCGCCTGACGGGGACGAAGCCTCCTCCCATGCCGTCGGGCGGCCTCACCCGGGTGGCCGAGGACTGTTTCCGGATGGCGCTCCAGCTGGCCTATGACGTGCCCCGGGCTGTGACGGTGCGCGCCCAGACCATCCTGTCACAACGCTACCCCCGGGCCATTCTCGCTCCGACCTGGGCCGCGAGCATCGCCGAGCTTGACCGCGACTATGCTGCAGCCGTACGCGCGATGCGGCGGCTGACGCGACTCGATCGTCCGCCCCTGGTTCGCGCCGCGGCCTGGGGATTGGTCGCGAGGTTCGAGCACGAACGCGGACGACATGCCGCCGCCGAGCGCGCCGAGCGCGCGGTACGGGTCGATCCAGCGAGCGTGGCGCCGGGGTACGAGGCCAGTTGGGCCACCATCATGCTGTCGCACATCAGCCTCGGACGCCTCGCCGACGCGCGGGAAGACACGGCCCTGGTCCATCACGTCGAGCGCGTGATCGCGTCGGCCGAGTCCACTCGCATCGCGGCGGCTGCCCGCGGCGACCACCGCGGCCGCATGGCGGTGCTGCTGGAAGCCGCATTGGCCAGGCTCGACCACGGGCGGATCGACGGGGCCATCGAGCTGCTGGAGCCGTTGACAGCCCTCGCCGATTCCATGGGTGACACCGGGAACAGGAGTTACGTCCGGATGCGCCTGGGTCGTGCGCTGGTGAAGCGAGGGCGGCTCGCGGAGGCGGAACGCCATCTGCTGCAGGCGCGGCTGCTCGGCGAGCGCGCCGCGATGCCCGAAATCCAGAAGGAGGTTGAGCACAATCTTCTCCACCTGTACGACTCGCAAGGACGGGATTCGGCGGCGCTCGCGGCGGGGACGGCGTTCATCCGCTTCGCCGAAGCCGGTGGCCTCGATCCCGTGCGCATGATCAGCTACCGCGACGTCGGGCTCTTTCTCCGTTCCCGGGGAGCGCTGGCGGAGAGCCGGGCCCTGTTCGAGCGGATGCTCGAGGACGTCGACTCGCTGCGCCACGACTGGTTCTGGGCTGGCGAGTACCTGGAACTGACCGGGGACCTGGCAGGCGCCCGCCGATACTACGAGCTGGCGCTGGAGGCCGGCAATGAGATGATCCGCTCGCTCGAAGGGCTGGTGCGCGTCCACCTTGCCCTGGGCGACACGGTGAAAGCCCTCGAGACGGCGCGGATGCACGACCGCCGGCGCGATGCCTCGGGGAGTCCCGAGTCGTCACCCGTTCTCCCCGCGGTTCTGGCCGCCGTCGGGGCGCCGGACTCGGCACGGAATGCGTTCGAGTCAGCCCGAGCGGTCGTTGCTCTTCACGGACAGGTCGCGGCCTGGGCGACGTTGTCGACGGACCTCGCCGCTCTCGAACTGCGCGTTGGGGCGTACCGAAGAGCGGCATCTCTCGGGGACAGCGCGCACCAGGCAGCATCCCGCGTCGGCGCCACGACGATCGCCCTTCGCGCCCGAGGCCTCGCGGCCCTTGCGCGCTGGCTGGTGAGTCGTGACCCTGGCGCCCTCGCCGACCTGCGGGCGGTCGTTCAGGCCGGCGAGGGGAGCGCCGGACCACCGGTACGCGCCGACCTCCAGCGGATGCTGGCCCATGCACTGACGCACGACGGCCGCTGGCCGGAGGCCCTCGGCTGGCTGCAGCGGAGCGCCGAAACGCTCGACTCGGTGGCCGCGGTCATTCCGATGGACGCCCAGCAGGCCGCGTATCGCGGGGCACAGCGCGGAGTCTATGATCAGGCGCTGGCTGCCATCGCCGCGAACGCGGCCGAGCCGGGATCGACCGCGTCCTGGCTCGCCTGGTCGGTGCGGCGCAAGGGACGCACCTACGGGATCGACCCCGGCCAGTCGTCGTCGTCCCGGCCGCCGGTCGCTGCGCCGGGCATGGCGATCGTAGACTACGTCCTGCTGGACTCCACCATCGCCGCGCTGGTCATCACGCCGACGGTTCGCCGGATCGTCACCCTCGGAGCGCATGCCCGCGAAGTCCGACGGGCGGTGCAGAGCCTGCGTCGCGCCCTCGACGTGCGGGTGGGGAGCACGCTCGATGTCTCGCGTGCGGCCTACCCGCTGGAGGTTGCGCACCAGTTGTACGGTCAACTCCTCCGCCCGCTGGAACCGTTCCTCCACGGTCTGCGCACGCTGGTCATTGTGCCGGACGGCCCCCTGCACCTGGTTCCCTTCGACGCACTCGTATCCGCTCTTCCGGCGGATGGTCGCGACGAGGCTGCGGCACGCTTCCTGATCGATGACTTCGCCGTGGTGCAGTCCGTATCGCCGCACGTCGATCCGACGGCGTGGCGCATCGAACCCCGCCGGATCGTCGCCGTCGTTCCGGCGACGCCGGGGAGAGCCGTGCCGGACTCCCGGGCCGAAGTGGTGGGCGTCCGCGGCGCCGTGAACGAGGCCGGGTTCAGCGTCCTCGAAGGCGACGCCGCCACGCCCGAAGCGGTGCTGGCCGTCGCGGCCTCGGGGGCGATCCTGCATTTCGTGGCCCATGCCCGCGCCGTCGAATCGGACCCCGGTTCCTCGTGGATCGCCCTCGCGTCCGGGGACTCGGGCCGTCGTGCGGGACTGCTCGAGGCGCG
>JABWBJ010000349.1 GCA_013360595.1 Gemmatimonadaceae bacterium
TCCTGGCCTCGATGGCGGCGCCGCCGACGGCTCGGACGCCCAACGCCGGCTCGGACGCCGACGCCTGGCGTCGTTACCGCAGCCGGATGGCGATCCGGACTCCGCCGCGGCCGTCGGGGACGATGGCGAACTGTCGCGGGAGCGGGACCGCCGCCCAGCGCTCCGACTTGATCCGCGACCCGACCAGCACGCCGATCCCGGCGCCGACCGCCCCACCGACGGCGGACGTCAGCACCCGGTCGTACTCGCGGGTGGTATCGGACGGGCTCGCCCAGGCCGCGAACACGTACCCCGCGACCAGCCCTGCGCCCGCGCCAATGGCGCCGCCGCGCAGCATCTTCCCCCGGTTGCCGCCGGCTTCACCAGCCGTGACCTCCAGGCGCTCCACCTGGTCGAGCGCGAAGCGCCAGACACCGCGCCCGGTGCCGTCCTCGATGAAGACGAGCGTATCGCCCCGCTGCTCCAGGAAGTTGGCGACCAGGGGGGCGACGAGCGTCGGCGTCTTGACCCGTACGCGGGTCCCGGGAGCGAGGGGAACCTGCGAGGACGGCCGCTGCGCCGCGGCGGGAAGAACGGCCAGCGCGAGCGCGAGCGGGACGAACAGGGCTTTCAGTTGCAATGGAGTGAGCTCCAGCCGTGGGCCGATGCGGCGTGCCTCAATATTAGCGCGCCGGGCGCCGGGAACCGCGTCATTCGGCGCCCCGAGACTGCCCACAATGACGACAGGATCCCCCGTGGCCGTCACGGACGGCGGCGAGCGCGGCGCGGCACGACGGGCCCGGACGTGTCCCGGAAGCGCCGGGGGCCTAAGTTGCAGGCTGTCCGCGACCGTGAACCAGCCACGATGACACCGTCCCGCACCGACAGTCCCCCGCTCACCCTGCCGCCGACCGAGGGGCCCCCGTTCCGGGCGGCGCCGCAGGCCGGATCCCTGAAGGGGTCTGAGATCCTGCGAATCGCCACCGAGATCCGCGCGCGACTGGCCGCGGGCGAGCGCATCTGCAACCTCACGGTCGGCGACTTCGATCCGCGGCAGTTCCGGGTGCCGAAGCTGCTCGAGGACGCCACGGTGGAGGCCCTCCGCCGTGGGGAGACCAATTATCCCCCGGGGATCGGCATGCCGGTGCTCCGGGAAGCGGTCGTGCACTTCTACGAGTCGGCGCTGGGGCTGTCGTACTCGCTGGACAGCGTGCTGATCACGTCGGGGTCGCGACCGGGCGTGTACGGGACCTACCGCACGCTGGTGGGCGAGGGGGAACGGGTCGTCTACGGCGTGCCGTCGTGGAACAACAACTACTACGCCCACATGGTGGGCGCGGAGGGGGCGGCCCTGGAGTGCACGGCGGCGGAATCGTTTCTGCCGACGCGGGAGCGGCTCGAGTCCGTGATTCGCGGGGCGCGGCTGCTCGCGCTCAACTCCCCGCTCAATCCGGCCGGGACCGCCTTCACCGCCGAATCGTTAGGCGCGATCTGCGACCTGGTGCTGGAGGAGAACGCCCGGCGCGGCGCCGCCGAGGGGCCGCTGTACGTGATGTACGATCATGTGTACTGGCAGCTGACCTTCGGCGGCGTCCAGCACGTGAATCCGGTGTCGCTGCGGCCCGGGATGGCCCCGTACACGATCCTCGTGGACGGGATCTCCAAGGCGTTCGCCGCGACCGGCATGCGCGTGGGGTGGGTCGTGGGGCCGCCGCCGGCGATCAAGGTGATGGAGAACATCCTGACGCACGTCGGCACGTGGGCGCCGCGCGCGGAGCAGCTCGCGACCGCCACTCTGCTTGGCCGGCCGGACGTGATCGCCGGATTCCGCGACGGCCTGGTGGCGGGCGTCCAGCAGCGGCTGATGCTGCTCTACACGGCCATCCGGGGGTTCCGGGCCGCCGGCCACCCCGTGGATGCGACCGAACCGATGGGAGCGATCTACCTGGCGGCGCGCTTCGACCTCCGCGGGAAGACCACCCGTGACGGGCGTCGCCTGGCGACGCATGACGACGTCCGGAAGTGGCTGCTCGAGACGGCCGGTCTGGCGGTGGTGCCGTTCGACGCGTTCGGGTCGCGCTCGGACGACGGATGGTTCCGGCTGTCGGTGGGGGCGGTGTCGGTGGAAGACATCGAAGCCGCCCTGCCGCGCCTCGGCGACGGACTGGCTTCCCTCACCTGAACCGGGAGAAGAGCGCATGCAGACGGTGACGCGATGGATGATGGCGCTGGCGACGGCGGCGATCGGGACGCCGCTGGCCGCCCAGGAGGCAGCGATCCCGCCGGCCGCGGAACAGATCGCGGCTGCCGTGCTCCCCCTGCCCGCCGAGTTGCGGGCGGCGGCCACCGTGCTGGGCTACAACGCCGATGGGAAGCTGACGCCGCTGCGCCGGGGGACGAACGGCATGACCTGCCTGGCGCGAGATCCCAGGGCGCCGCAGTTCCACGTCGCCTGCTATCACGAGTCGATGGAACCGTTCATGGCGCGCGGCCGCGAGCTGCGCGAGAGCGGGATCACCGGCACGCAGGTCGACACGGTCCGGTTCCGGGAGGCGAAGACCGGGACGCTGAAACTGCCCTCGCATCCGGCGAGCCTGTACTCGCTGACCGGCGGCAGCTTCGACGCGAAGACCGGAACGGCCCCGGGCGCGCGCTGGCTCTACGTGGTGTACGTGCCGTACGCGACGACGGCGACGACGGGCCTGAGCGACAAGCCGCAGGAGGGCGCGCCCTGGCTCATGTTCCCCGGCACCCCGAAGGCGCACATCATGTTCGTACCGCGCATGTAGGGAGCGAATAGCGCCAGTGCGATCTGACAGCGTAACTGGTTGTAATACTGGCAGTTGCGGCATCACAGGACGCCACAATGTCACAGTGATGTCGTTGAAGTGATGCCATGCTTGCCAAGGGAGCGTCCGCGGTTCTAGCATTCTATCCGGATCAACGGATATGACGGCAACCGCCCCCGTTCACGACCGACTGGCCACCCTCGCCGACCCGACGCGAGGGCGGATTCTGCTCGCGCTCGAATCGCAGGAACTCACGGTTGGCGAGCTGTGCCAGGTCCTCGGGCTCCCGCAGTCGACCGTGAGCCGGCACCTTCGGGTCCTCGCGGACGATGTGTGGCTCACGACGCGACAGGAGGGCACGAGCCGCTACTACGCGCGCAACGCGTCACTCGACGCCGGCGCCGAGCGGCTGTGGGCGGTCGTGTCCGACGACCTGCGATCGGGCGACGAGGTCGCGCGCGACCGGGCCCGGCTCGCGCAGGTCGTCGCGCAGCGGCGGGCGCGGTCTCGGGCCTTCTTCGCGAGCGCCGGG
>JABWBJ010000350.1 GCA_013360595.1 Gemmatimonadaceae bacterium
CAGCCGAAGCCGGCGCCGCCGCCAGCGGCTGCACCGGCCGCGCCCGAAGGGCTCGCCACGATCCCGCTGGACCGGATTCCGACCGGCATCGTCATCGGTGGTCCGGGCAAGGAGCTGTTCGCGAACGGTTCGCCGTTTTCCACGTTGAAGGACATCGCCGACGCGGTGGCGTCGTGCACGCGGTGCGCCCTGTACCGCGACGCGAAGCATCCGGTGCCCGGTGAAGGGAATGCCAACGCGAAGCTTGTCTGTGTCGGTGAAGCGCCTGGCGCGACGGAAGACGAGCTTGGGCGTCCGTTCGTGGGTCAGGCCGGCCAGCTGCTCGAGAAGATCCTGGCGGCGATCGGGCTGGCGCGAAGCGATGTGTATATCTGCAACGTGTTGAAACACCGGCCGCCGGGGAACCGGAATCCGATGCCCGATGAGGTGGAAGCCTGCAGTCCGTATCTCGTCCGGCAGATCGAGTTGATCCAGCCGCGCGTCATCGTCGCGCTCGGAACCTTCGCCGCGCAGACGCTCTTGAACACGAGAGACGGGATCGGCAAGTTGCGGGGCAAGATTCACCGATATCATTCCGTGCCGCTGGTCGTGACCTATCATCCGGCCGCGCTCCTTCGAAACCCCGCGTGGAAGCGGCCAACCTGGGATGACGTTCAGCTCGCCAAGCGGCTCCTTGACCGAGCCCACCCTTGATGTCTTCCGCGACCGCCGGCCCCCCTGGTCGGAGGACGCCGAGCAGGCGGTCCTGGGCGCGATGATCATGGACCGCGACGCGATCCTTCGCGCCGCGGAGTTCGTCGATGACAGCCTGTTCTACCGCGAGGGGCACCGGCGCATCTTCCGCGCCATCGTCGCGCTGAACGAGCGCGGAGTCGTGGTCGACGTCCTCACTCTCGCCGACGAGCTGGCGCTCCGCGGCGAGCTGGACGCGTCGGGCGGGAAGGAGTACCTGTCGCACCTGCTGGACGCCGTGCCCACGGCCGCGAACGTGGAGTACCACGCCGGCATCGTCCGTGAGAAGGGGCTGATTCGCCGCCTCATCGAGACGTCCACGGAGCTCGTCTCCGAGGCGTTCGACGGCCGGCGGACGTCGGCGGAGCTCCTCGATCACGCCGAACAGCGCATTCTCCAGATCAACACCGAGCGCGGGCGGGAGGGATTCCGGCGCATCAAGGAGCTGCTCTGGCCGGCGATGGAGCGGATCGAGGAGCTGGCGCGCGGCGGAGGGGCGGTGACCGGCGTGCCGAGCGGGTTCATCGACCTCGACCGCCTGACGCTGGGCTTTCAGCCGTCGGAGTTGTGCATCGTGGCCGCGCGCCCCTCGATGGGGAAGACCGCCTTCGTGCTCAACGTGGCGCAGAACGCGGCGATCCAGGCGCAGGTGCCGGTGGCCGTCTTCTCGCTCGAGATGGCCAAGGAACAGCTCGTGGCGCGCATGCTCGCGGCGGAAGGGTACATCGATGCCCAGCGCCTCCGGAACGGCCGACTGTCGCCCGACGACTTCTCGCGCCTGGCGAAGGCAACGGGAATCCTGAGTTCGGCGCCGATCTGGATCGACGACACGCCGGGGCTGACCGCGCTCGACATCCGCTCGCGCGCCAGGCGGCTGCAGGTCGAGAACAAGGTCGGCATGGTGATCATCGACTACCTGCAGCTCATCGCCGGGCCGCCCGACAGCGAGAATCGCCAGCAGGAGATCAGCTACATCTCCCGGTCGCTCAAGACGCTGGCGCGCGAACTGCGCCTCCCGGTGGTGGCGTTGTCGCAGCTCTCCCGGGCGCCGGAGCAGCGCTCGGGCGAGAACCGCCGCCCGCAGCTGTCCGACCTCCGCGAATCGGGCGCGATCGAACAGGACGCGGACCTCGTCATGTTCCTGTTCCGGCCCGAGTACTATGAGGGCACCACCGACGAGCGCGGGGAACCGCGGCGGCTCGCCGACGGCACGCCGCTCGAAGGCCTGGCCGAGCTCATCATCGGAAAGCAGCGGAACGGGCCCACCGATACCATCCGCCTGCATTTCCACAAGCAGTACACGCGCTTCGACAACTTCTCGCCGCGGCAGGCGACGTGACGGCCCGGACGCGAACCGTGTACCGCTGCACGGAGTGCGGCGCGGAGTCGCTCAAGTGGGGCGGGCGGTGCGACGCCTGCGGCGAGTGGAACACGCTCGTCGAGGAGGTCGAGCGGCCTGCCCGGCAGCCGGCGCGCCGTGCGCCGGCGACCGACGCCCCTTCCACGGCGCCGGTCGCCGTCGGAGACATCGAGGTCGTGCGAACGGCTCGCGTCACCTCGGGACTGCGTGAGCTCGACTACGTCCTCGGCGGCGGGATCGTGGACGGAAGCGTCGTCCTGATCGGCGGCGAACCCGGGATCGGAAAGTCCACCCTGTTGCTGCAGGTGGCGGCGAGCGCCGCGCGCGGGGGCCGGCGCACGCTCTACGTGTCGGCGGAGGAATCCGGTCCGCAGGTGCGGCTCCGGGCCGAACGACTGGAGGCCGACGCGCTCCGCGTCGGCCTGCTCGCGGAGACGTCGCTGGAGGAGATCCTCGCCGTTGCGCGCGCGTCGCGGCCCGAGGTCATGGTGATCGACTCGATCCAGACCATCTTCGCCGGCGACCTCGACGGCGCGCCCGGCAACGTCGGCCAGGTGCGCGAGTGCGCCTCGGCCCTCATGCGGTTCGCGAAGGAGACCGGGAGTGCGGTGTTCATCGTGGGCCACGTGACCAAGGGCGGCGGGGTGGCGGGGCCGAAGACCCTCGAGCACATCGTGGATACGGTGCTGTATTTCGAGGGAGACGGTTCACTGGACTTCCGCGTGCTTCGCGCGACCAAGAACCGGTTCGGGAGCGTGGACGAGATCGGCGTGTTCCGGATGACGGCCGGGGGCCTGGAGGGCGTCGAGAATCCGTCGGCCCTCTTCATGGGAGACGGCAGCGCATCGTCAGGCACCGCAGTCACGGCGCTGATCGAGGGCACCCGGCCGGTGCTGGTCGAGATCCAGGCGCTGGCGGCCAAGGCGGGGTACGGCACGCCACAGCGCGTGGCGAACGGCGTGGACCCACGGCGGCTGGCGCTGTTGCTGGCCGTGCTGGAGAAGCGGAGCGGGCTGCCGGTGTCGCAGCTGGATGTCTTCGTGAACGTGGCGGGCGGGCTTCGCCTCTCGGAGCCGGCGGGCGACCTGGCGGTCGCCGCCGCCATCGCGTCGAGCGTGTACGACCGGCCGTTGCCGGCCCGGTCGGTGTTCCTCGGCGAACTCGGACTGGGCGGAGAGATCCGGGCCGTGACGCAGGC
>JABWBJ010000351.1 GCA_013360595.1 Gemmatimonadaceae bacterium
CAGGGGCCGGTCACACGGAAAGCCTCGCTCCACGAGGTCGCGCAGGAAGGCAGCGATCACCCGCTTGTTCTCGGTGGCGGTCTGCACGAGCCCGAGGATGCGCTTCTCCCCGGTGCTGGTGACGCCGAGCGCGATCACGAGTTGATCGCCGGCGAATGTCTTGCCGTCGAGCACCAGCACCAGCCAGTCGGCATCGTTGAGCCGGCGTTCCTGCAGCCGCTGTCCCAGATCATGGTTGACAGGCTGACCGCTGTTCGCCGGGATCGCATCGATCGCGCCGTCGGCCGTGTGGATGATGACGTGCTGCTGCGGGTCAACCGCGCGCTGGCCCTGTGGCTGGGCCTGGCATCATGAGCGCCAGGCACGTCCCCACCGGAGGACTGATGCAACGATCCGCTGATACGGAACACCCAGGGTTCCAGTGAACGAGCGAGCCCCGACGCTGCTGCGGCCCCCATACGTCCTTCGCGCCCTTCTCCCTGGAGCAGTCATCGGTGGTCTCGGATTCTCGATCCGCCTGATGCCGTCCACCGCGGAGAGAACACGTGCGCCAGGTCATGTTCGGCGGGGCGGGCAGCCTCGGCGGATTCAGTGCTCGGCCTGATCACAGCGTCGACTGGCTGCAATGGAATGACGAGGTCGCGGAGTTCACCGCGACCTTCTGGCTGCGCGTGGACGCCGTCCTCATGGGCCGCAAGGCCTACGAAGCCGCCGCTGCCACGGGCCTGGAAGCGGGGTATCCGAACGTCGCCAACTACCTCTTCTCTCGATCACTGCAGGCGTCCCCGTCACCGGGCGTCCAGCTGGTGCACGAGGATGCGGTGGCCTTCGTCCGTCAGTTGAAGGAACAGCCCGGGAAGGACATCTGCCTGATGGGCGGAAGGCACTTCGCGCATACGCTGTTCGAGGCGGGGGCTCATCGACGAGGTGGGCTTCAACGTGCACCCGGTCTCGGTGCCGGAGTTCCGGCGTTCCACACGATGACCCGCCAGACCGTGCTTGAACTCAAGCAGTGCAGGCAGTTCAGGTCCGGGTGCGTCCTGCTCACGTATCGCGTGCGGCAGGACGCATGACCGCTGCTTGCTGCAGCGCGTTGGGCCATGCCGGCCGCCAATGGGCGGCGGCTTGGCGGCCGCTCCGCTGACAGTGTCCGCAGGTTCGCCTGACCCACCACTACAACCCGGGACACCCCGCCGGGCTGTAGAAGTGGCGCGATCCGTTCGCGACGGGCGCGCCATCCACGATCAGCGTGTTGCCGAAGCCGGCTTCATGACCGTACCACACCTCGTCCCAGGCGACGTTGCCGTTCAGGGCCACAAGGAACACCGAGCTCTGCAGGTAGGGGAACGTCGCGTTCAACCCCAACGTCCGCTGGTGACGCACGAGCGAGATCAGCAGCTTCGCCTGACAGCTCTGCTGGATGACGTTGCCGCTGAGCGAGACATCGGCGATGCCGATGCGATCAGTCCCCGCGACGGGGAACCCCGCGTGGATCATGATCCCGAACCGATTGTTGACGAGGAGGTTGTCCCGAATGCTGGAATGCACGGTGTTCCGGACGTGTGGTGCCATCGTCCCGATCACTTCAACGCGAATGCCCACGCCGACCGGTACACTGAGGTGATCGCGCACTTCGTTGTTCCGCACCTCCGACCACACCTCGGCGGTCGCGGGCAAGACATAGGGTTCCACATCAGCCGGCACCGGCAGACCGACCACGGCCGACGTCGTGATGCCGGGGACGCCACCGGCGAGCACGCGGTTGCTGATGGCACGGTAGGTCCCCGGGGCCGCGAGACAGATGTCGCACGCGCTCGCCGCGCCGCTGAGGTAGTTCTGCGTGACATCGCCGCTGCTGGCGCGCAGGTCGATCTTCTCGGTGAACCCACCCTCGACGCGATTGCGGCGGAAGGATATGGAGGTGACGCGCAGGCTGAGCAGTGCCTGGCCACCGAACACGGTTCCCGTGTTGCCCGACTGGAACACGAAACCTTCGACCGTCAACGCGTTGCCCGCCGAACCGGAGGGGTGCCCGTTCGCGATGATGATGGGTGTCGACGATCCGTTGACCACAGTCAGCGGTTCCACCGGCGCCAGCACGGTCTCGATGCCGCCGACGGCCTCGGGGCCGGGGCGATCCGACGGGTCCATCGGCAGTACGGTGCTGCCGCGCAGGATGATCGCCGGAACATCGACGACGATCGGGAAACGCTCGATGTCGCCTGCCGGCGTCCCGGTCGCCGTACCCGCGTACCGACCCGGCGAGACCGTGATGGTGATCGGACACGCGGCAGCGGTGTGCTCTCCGCGCGCGAGGCGGCCGGCCCGTGCCACGCTGAGAGCATCCGTGATCCGGCGGAACTGTAACGTGTCACCTGGCGCGGGCGTCTCGTGGCTCACCCGCAGCGTCGTGACGTAGTCGCCGTGGGCGATGTGCGCGGCCAGCGCGCTGGACGCCACTTCGATGATGGCCGGCACGGCCTGAGGCATGTGACACACGTTGACCTTTCCGCTCGCCACATCCGCGAGCCCCGGGACGGCCGTGGGCGAGTCTGGGGCGCACCCGGCGAGCCAGGCGGTCAAACACAGGGCGATACGAGCTCTCATGTGACCTCTCCTCGTGTGAATTGTGCGTGGTCGGGGACGATGGTAAGTTCGACCCGTCCTCCCGTTGTCCTCCTGCCGTCCTCTGGTGTCTTCCAGACGTCACCATGCGTGAACTGCGAGTGCTCGGCGCGTTCGAGGTGCGGACGACTGGCGCCGAGGGCGCCCCCGCGGCCGTCACACAACCGAAGCGTCTCGCGCTTCTCCTCTACCTCGCTCTCGCCGAACCGGCGGGGCTTCACTCGCGGGAACGCCTGCTGGCCCTGCTCTGGCCTGAGGCCGACGATCAGTCGTCGCGCCATTCGCTCCGCAACGCGCTGCACGACTTGCGCCGAACCCTTGGTGAGGACGCGATCGTGGCTCGCGGCGAGGGGTACGTGGGCCTGAACTTCGCGATTGTTCAGTGCGATGCACTCCGGTTGCGCGCGGACCTCGCCGCCGGCCGACTGGACGAGGCGCTCTCCGCCTGGACCGGCGATCTCGCGCCGGGCTTCCACGTCTCTGGCGCGCCGGACTTCATGCACTGGCTGGACGAGCAGCGCGCCCAGTTGCTGCGGAGCGTCCGCGCGGCGGCGTGGCAGCGGGCGCGCGACCTCGAGGGCTCCGATGCCGAACTCGCCGCCATGGAACGAGCGGTACGGCTGGATCCGGGGAATGAGCCGGGCGCGCGACGGCTCATGCGG
>JABWBJ010000352.1 GCA_013360595.1 Gemmatimonadaceae bacterium
GCAGCGGTCGATCGCCTCGTCAGCGCCGGCGGTGACCAGGACGCACTCGTCAGGCAGCCCGAACCGCGAGGCCAGCGCGGCCTCGAGGGCCGACGCATCGGGATACCGGCGCCAGACGTCGGGCCCGGTCTCGCGGAGCCGGCCGAGCACCGCGTCCCCGTCCGGGACAGGGCCTTCGTTGGCATCGAGCTTCAGGGTGACGGATGCGCCGGAACGCGGCGGGCGCCAGGCCCAGGCGGGATCCACGCGAGGCACGGGTCCGGTGCTCATGGCACGATCTGCGCCAGCGTGGACACCACGACATCGGAACCGCCGGCGGCCTTGACGGCCGGGATGACCTGCGCGAGCACGTCGCGCGGAACGGCGGCCTTGACCGCGTAGCTGCCGTTGCCGTACAGCGGACTCACGGTCGGTTGCCGCATGCAGGGGAGCGCGGCCACCACGCGATCGAGGACGTCGGCCGACGCGTTCACTTCCACCATCACGCGGCGGCGGGCCTCCAGCACGCTCGTCAGCACGAGGTGGAGATCCTCGATGCGCCGGCGGCGGCCCGGATCCCTCATGGCGGCCGGGCTGGCGTAGAGGCGGGTCGTCGATGCCATCAGCGTGTCCACGACCACGAGTCCGTTCGCGCGCAGGGTGCTGCCGGTCGCGGCATTGTCCACGATGACGTCGGCATCCTCCGGCGGGAAGACCTCGGTGGCCCCGTACGAACGGACGAACGCATCGCCGGCGGCGCGCGTGCGCATCCAGCCCTGCGCCAGGCGCTCATACTCCGAAGCCACGACCAGGGGACGGCGCGGCAGGCGGCCGTCGTCCAGGAGATCCGCGGGCGCGGCGGCCACGATGTCCACCGGATCGAGGCCGGTGTCCAGGACTTCCACGACGTCCGCCGAGAGCTCGGCCACCCAATCGGCGCCGGCGAAGCCGACGTCGCGGCTGCCGAGCATCAGCATCTCGACGATGTTCTGCGCCTTGAGGAACTTCGTCTCCGTGGCCGGCAGGCGTACGTCGGGGCGGTAGTTGCGCGCCGTCGGGTGTACACGGATCCCTGCCTCGGTGAGGAGGTCGAGCACCCCTTGTTCCATGCGTCCCTTGGGAAGTCCGATGCGGAGAATCGAAGTCATGGTCCTGTCCTCGCCCCGTCTTCTCGGTCTGGTCGGGGCAGTTGGTGGAAAAGCGAAACGCCGGCCTGGAGGCCGGCGTCGAGGTCTGCCCTACCGCGTTCCCTGCGGAACCGCGCGTAGCCTACACCACGAGCCTGCCCCCCGTTTCCGGGTGGTGGTGATGGCGGTGGTGGCGGTCGCGGATTCGCATGAAGGGAGAAGTCTAGTCGATCGGCGGGACGCGGTCAACCGAGCAGGGGCAGGCGGTAGTGGGCCAGTCTGACCCACTACCGGAGCCGGCCGCGAGTGCCGGTCCGACCCGCAGCCGCCGTTGGACCCGGTGCGCGATCCGGTCCTCTCCCTATTCCGACCGTCCCCGCGGCAGCGTAGGATGCCCGCACGGCGTACGCGTGTATGACTCTCACCGGCCTGCCTTCCATGAAGATGCGCTTCCTGTTCCTCCTTGCGGCGTGCATCGCCTGCGTTCCCGATGTCTCCGCCCGGACCGAACTGGCCGAGTGGCAGCAGCAGGCGCAGAACGTGACCATCATCCGCGACGACTGGGGCATCGCCCACGTCTACGGGAAGACCGACGCCGACGCCGTGTTCGGCGCCATCTACGCCCAGGCCGAGGACGACTTCAACCGCATCGAGACGAACTATCTCAACTCGATGGGCCGGCTGGCGGAGGCCGAGGGGGAGTCGGCCATCTGGCGCGACCTCCGGATGAAGCTCTTCATCGACCCGGCCGACATGCGGCGCCTGTATGCCGATGCCCCCGAGTACCTGCGCAAGCTGATGGACGCCTGGGCCGACGGCCTGAACTACTTCCTCGCCACCCATCCCGAGGTGAAGCCGCGAGTGATCACGCGCTTCGAACCCTGGATGCCGCTCACGTTCAGCGAGGGCAGCATCGGCGGCGACATCGAGCGCGTGGACCTGACGCGGCTGGAGGCGTTCTACGGCAGCGCCGAGCGTGGCGCGCCAGGCGCCGAGGGCCGGACGTCCAGCGCCGAGCGCCGGGTGGGCACGGAGGCGCCTGGTGACGATCCCGGCGTCACGATTCCCGAGGCACACGACGACGAGCCTCGCGGCTCCAACGGGATCGTGATCGCTCCCTCCAACACGGTGAACAAGCGAGCCCTGCTCCTCATCAACCCGCATACGTCCTTCTTCTTCCGGTCCGAATTGCAGATGGTGAGCGAGGAGGGACTCAACGCCTACGGCGCCTCGACGTGGGGGCAGTTCTTCATCTACCAGGGCTTCAACGACCGGGCCGGCTGGATGCACACCTCCAGCAGCGTGGATAACATCGACGAGTACCTGGAGACGATCGTGCGCCGCGACGGCCGATTGTTCTACCGGTACGGCGCCGAGGAGCGGCCGGTGCAGGTGAAGACGATCACCATTCCCTACCGCACCGCGACGGGCATGGCGGAACGGCAGTTCACGGTCTACCGGACGCATCACGGACCCATCGTCAGGCAGCTGGACGGCAGGTGGGTGGCCATCCGCCTCATGGAGGAACCGCTGAAGGCCCTGCGCCAGTCGTGGGAGCGGACGAAGACCCGGAACCTCGCCGAGTACCTGAAGGTGATGGAGCTGCACACCAACTCGTCGAACAACACGCTTTTCGCCGACGCTGACGGGAACGTGGCGTACCTGCATGCCAACTTCGTGCCGCGTCGCGACACGAGCTTCAACTGGGCGCAGCCGGTCGACGGGAGCACGCCCGCCACGGAGTGGAAGGGGGTGCACAGCATCAGCGAGAGCCCCAACGTCATCAACCCGAAGGTGGGTTGGGCCTACAACACGAACAACTATCCCTACAGCGCCGCCGGCCCGGACAGCCCGAAACCCGCAGACTACCCGCGCTACATGGACGCCGGCTCGGAGAACCCCCGGGGGATCCACGCCATCCGCGTCCTGCAGGGCCGCACGGACTTCACGATCGACCGGCTCATCGAGGCGGCATACGACAGCTACCTGCCGGCCTTCGAGACGTCGATCCCGGCGCTGGTGCGGGCCTGGGACGCCGCGCCGGCCGACCACCCGCTGAAGGCGAAGCTGCGCGAACCCGTCGAGATGCTCCGCGGCTGGGACTTCCGGTGGGGTGTGTCGTCCATCCCCACGTCGCTCGCCGTCTTCTACGCGACCGCGGGCGGTGGCCGCGGTGGACG
>JABWBJ010000017.1 GCA_013360595.1 Gemmatimonadaceae bacterium
CCTGGGCGCGCCCTGGCGACTGGTCGGCGTAGGCCGTGTCCTGCCCGGCCACCGGGGCGGCCGGAGCCGGCTGCCCCGCGCGGCCGTACTGGGCGATGAACTTTCCGTCGCGCGTGAACTTGAGGACCCGGGTGTCGGTCCCGCCGATGCCGCCGATCCATACGTTCCCCGACGGATCGATCGCAATGCCGGCGTTCTGCAGCGGCCAGTCGTACCCCTGCCCCGGGCCGCCCCACGAGTTCACCAGCCGTCCGTCGGGATCGAACTCCAGGACGTTGGGCGCCGGCGCACAGCACTCGCCCGCCGGCGTGATGGTCCCGGCGCCGGTCTCGGTGCGGGCCGTGAAGCTGTCGGTCAGGTGAATCACGAACACGTGGTCGCGCCCGTCGATCGCCAGCCCGGTCGCGGAGCCGAGGAGCCAGTGGTTAGGCAGCGGGCGCGGCCAGAAGGGATCCACCTCGAAGCGCGGGGCCTGCACGGTGCCGCCGCCCCCCTGCACGGCCCCTGCCAGCAGGCCCCGTGAGCCGGCCACCGCCAGGGCGGCGCCCGCGATTCCCGCCATCGCCGAACGGACCAGACTCATCGCTCGTGCCTCCCGACGCGTAGTCACCAGGGTCACGGACCGGGGGATCGCGACACCCGACTGGCCGGCGCCGCCCCAACAGTTCATTCTACGTTTCGTCCCGCTGATCCGTTAGGGCGCACTCGCTTGCCACCATCCGGACCTCCCGCTGCTCCGTTGTTGCGCCGCCGAACGCTGGTCGCCGCGCTCGCGGTGGCCTCGCTCGTGGTCCCGACGATGGCCAACGCGCACGAAGTGCCGGCCAGCGTGGCGGTCCAGGTCTACGTGAGGCCGGAGGGGAACCGCCTTCGACTCCTGGTCCGCGCCCCCCTCGAGGCCATGCGGGACATCGTCTGGCCGCTGCGGGGGCCGGGGTACCTCGACGTCGCGCGACTCGGCTCGCTCCCCCGGGAGGCTGCGCAGCTCTGGATCGCCGGGTACCTGACCCTGTACGAGGAAGACCGGCTGCTCCCGCCGGAAACGGTCGTCGCCGCCCGCGTGTCCCTGCCCTCGGACCGATCGTTCGCCTCGTACGACGCCGCGCTGGCCGGCATCCTCGGTCCGCCGCTGCCCGGCGAGACCGAGATCGTGTGGAACCAGACGTTCCTCGACGCACTGCTCGAGGTGCCGATCGCCGATCCGAACGCCCGATTCTCCATCGACGCCCAGCTCGCCCACCTCGGCGTATCAACCCTCAGCGTCCTGCACTTCGTAACGCCGGCGGGCGGCGAGCGCATCTTCCAGTACGGCGGCAACCCCGGGCTGGTCCGCCTCGATCCCCGCTGGCATCAGGCCGCGCTCACCTTCGTGGCCCTTGGCTTCGAGCACATCCTCGGCGGCTTCGACCACCTCCTGTTCGTGTTCTGCCTGGTCATCCCGATCCGCCGCCTCCGGCCGCTGGTGGCGGTGGTCACGTCGTTCACGATCGCCCATTCGATGACCCTGATCGCGGCGGCCGCGGGGCTGACTCCGGATGCGCTCTGGTTCCCGCCGCTGGTCGAAACGCTCATCGCGGTTTCCATCGTCTGGATGGCGCTCGAGAACATCGTCGGCGCCCGCCTGGAACGGCGCTGGGCGGTGGCCTTCGCGTTCGGCCTGGTGCACGGATTCGGCTTCTCGTTCGCGCTGTCGGAGTCGCTCCAGTTCGCGGGCGCCCACCTCGTCAGCTCGCTCCTGGCCTTCAATGTCGGCGTGGAGCTCGGCCAACTCGTCGTCATCGCGGTCGCGATCCCCGTCCTGGCCGCGCTGTTCCGATGGGTGGTCGCGGAGCGGGTCGGCACGATCGTCCTGTCGGCGATCGTCGCCCACAGCGCCTGGCACTGGATGGCCGCGCGGTTCGCTGCGCTCCGGGAGTACCGCTTCGTCAGGCCCGCGCTCGATGCGGCCTTCGCGGCCTCGCTGCTGCGCGGGCTGATGCTATTGCTTATCGTGGGAGGCGTCTCCTGGCTGGTGGCCGGCACCATGGCGCGCCTGGCCGGGAACGCGGCCCGCGGGAAGCCGAAGCCGGGCGTTGAAGCGTGACCCGTCAACGGAGCGCCACCGAGACATGACGAGGCTGGTCTGGACATCCCTCCTGGGGACCTGCATGGTTCTGCCGTTCCTGCAGTCGTACGAGCAGGAACGCCCCCAGAACGGCGCCGCGCCGCAGCGATCGACCGCGATGGGTGTGTACTCCCGGGAGCAGTGGATGCGGGGACGCGACGTGTACGCGGGCCAGTGCGCCGGATGCCATCCGGCGGTCACGCACGTGGGACCCATCTTCACCACGTCCTGGGCCGGGAAGCGGCTCAGCGATTTGTTCGGGTTCATTCGAGAGCGGATGCCCAAGAACGATCCGGGCAGCCTCTCCGAGGAAGAGTACGTGGACGTCATCACGTACCTGCTGCGGCTCAACGGGATGCCCGTGGGCCTCGAGGAGCTTCCGGCAGATTCGGCGACTCTGTCGAGGATCCGGATCGACAGTTCGCGGGTGGCGCCCCCGGCGCGGCCCGATGGACGTTAGGCTGACAGAACGGACGGCATTCACTACTTCAATGCGACGGGAGCGGACATGATGAACCGGAATGCGGTGCGACGGCTCGGCATGGTGGGCATGGGCGTGAGTGTCGTCGCCCTCGGGCTGGCCCTGCGGGCCGATCGCTCCGAGGCCGTCCAGGGGCGGACCACGGTCCGCGGCAACGTGCCCGGCGAGTGGCGCTACTGGGGCGCGGACGCCTGGAGCACGCGCTACTCGTCGCTGGATCAGATCAATGCCTCGAACTTCGGCTCGCTCGAGGTCGCCTGGCAGTGGAGCGCCAGTCCGCTCGGGGCCGACGAGTACTACCGGACCACGCCGCTCTACGCCAGCGGACGCCTCTTCACCGTCGCCACGACGCGCCGAGTCGCGGCGGCGATCGATCCGGAGAAGGGCGAGACGCTCTGGATGTGGCGCCTCGACGAGGGGATCCGCTGGCAGAAGGCGCCCCGCCAGTTCGCCGGCCGCGGCCTGGCCTACTGGACCGACGGCGCCAATGAACGGGTGATCGTCGTGACCCCGGGGTACCACATGGCCTCGCTCGACGCGAAGACCGGGATCCCCGATCCGAGGTTCGGTCGGAACGGTGTCGTCGACCTCATGGAGGGGCTCGACCTCCCGCTGGTGCCGCTCGCCGTCGATGACTCCGGCCCGCTCATCATCTCCGATGCCGCGCCGTATCGCCAGGCGCGCCCGGGGGAGACCTGGAACCCTGTGACGAAGACCGGCGCCGACGGCACCGTCGGCATCGACCCGAAGTTCGGCCAGATCGCCAACAGCTCGCCGGCCATCGTGGTGAACGACGTCATCGTCGTCGGCAACTCGTCGATCCACGGCTACTACCCGATCCGGGTCCGCAACATCCCCGGGTACATCCGCGGGTTCGACGTCCGCACCGGCCGGCAGCTCTGGCGCTTCAATCTCATTCCGCAGCCGGGCGAGTTCGGCGCCGAAACCTGGGAGAATGGATCCAGGGTCGGCACCGAAGGCGTCGGGAAGAACGACGCGTGGGCCACCTACTCCGCCGACCCGGACCTCGGGCTCGTCTACATCCCCGTGGGGATGCCGCTCATGGATGAGTACGGAGGCCACCGGCCGGGCGACAACCTCTTCGGCAACTCGATCGTCGCCCTCGACGTGAAGACCGGAAAGCGCAAGTGGCACTTCCAGATGGTGCATCACGACATCTGGGACTACGACACGCCGATGGCGCCGAACCTCATGGACGTGACCATCAACGGCCGTCTCCGGAAGGTGGTCGCCCAGACGACCAAGCAGGGCTGGATCTACGCGTTCGATCGCGAAACAGGCGAGCCCATCTGGCCGATCGTCGAAACGCCCGTGCTCCAGAGCGACGTGCCCGGCGAGAAGACCGCGAAGACACAACCGATCCCGTCGCGTCCCGCGCCGTACTCGCACCAGGGGCTCGAGGAGGACGACCTGATCGACTACACGCCCGCCATCAGGGACTCGGCACTCAAGCTCGCGCGCCAGTGCCGCATGGGGCCGTACTACATCCCGGCCGTGCTCGCGGATGGCTCGACGTCAGGCGGGCTGCGGTGTTCCTGGTACGCGCCGGGCGCGAGCGGCGGGGTGAACATCGACGGCGGAGCCGCCGTCGACCCCGAGACCGGAATGATGTTCGTGGGCGGTCAGAGCGGACTCGGCACGATCCAGCTCCAGAAGGATCCCTGCTCGGAGTTCCGCTACAGCTCGCCGCGCGACAACTGCGGCCTGCTCGGCGCGCTTCCGCCGCCGCCGGGATACGTCCGGCAGCCGGTCGGATCGGGCCGGCAGGCGGCCGTGACGCAAATCGACGGCGTGTCGATTCTGAAGCCGAAGGAGCTGGGCGGGATCACCGCGTACGACATGACCACGGGCGACAAGAAGTGGTGGCTGCCGAACGGCGGCGTCTTCCGTACGCCGGCGCCGACGAGTCCGCTCTTTGCCGGGGTGACGCTCCCCCCACAGCCGGCGATCGGCGGTCAGCCACAGGTCATCAACACCCGGACGCTCATGATCTACGGCACGGGCAGGAGTGGTGGCGCGGGCCGCGGCGGACGCGGCGCCGCCGGCGGACAGCCGCTGATCCAGCCGCAGCTCTTCGCCATCGACAAGGCCACCGGAAAGCAGGTGGCGTCGGTCAGGATCCCGCAGGTCAACACGGCAGTGCCCATGACGTTCATGCACCGGGGCCGGCAGTACATCGTGTTCGCCTACGGCCAGGGCGCCAACACGGGCCTCACGGCGCTGACGCTTCCCGCCGCGTCGACTGGTGGCCGGGGGAGCGGGGAGTCGTCACGGGAACGCTGAGTTTGGCTGGCCGTTGCACCTGGGCGCGTGCCCTCGCGGCACGCTGCCCACGTAGGTGTAGGTGAGCGCGGGACTGCCCAATCGTTGCAGGCGCGCCGTCGGCGAGCCGGGACGCGCAGGTCCGCGCCGCGACGATGCTCGCGCGATCGCCTCCGGGCTACGGTCCGGAAGCCGCCTTCGCCGGCCCGATGACCTGGCGGAACGCCGCCATGAAGCGTTCCATCTCGTCCGCCGTCCCCACCGAAACACGAAGGTGCTCGTTGAGCGGCGGGAACGGGCGTCCGACGAGCACGCCCTTCTTGCGGAACTCCTCGATCACGGGGACGACCGGCCGCTTCAGGTGCACCATGAAGAAGTTCGCCTCGGACGGAATGCAGTCGTAGCCGAGGGTTTTGAGGTCGGCCACCGCCTTCTTGCGGAGCTCCAGCGTGAGCCGGCGCACGCGTGCTTCGCCTTCCGCGTCGTTCAGCGCCGCGGCGCCGCCCCAGCGCACGCAGGCATTGACGCTCCCGGTGCTGTACGGACGCAGGACCTGCAGGAGGTCACGGTTGGCGACGGCGTATCCCAGCCGCATGCCGGCCAGGCCGGCGATCTTCGAGAACGTGCGGGCCACGATCACCGGCCGCCCTTCGGCCACGTACTTCATGGAGGACTCGTACGCCGGGTCTTCGACGAAGTGGTGGTACGCCTCGTCGATCAGGACCGGCACGTCTTCGGGGATGCCGTCGAGGAGCGCCCGCACCTCGTCCTTCGTGACGATGCGTCCCGTCGGATTGTTCGGGTTGCAGAGGTACACGAACCCGACCTGGCGGTGATTCTTCTTCGTGGCGCGGATCATCGCCGGGATGTCCTGGCGGAAGTCCGCGAGCAGCGGAATGCGGATCGTGTCCGCCTTCAGATTCGCCGCGTTCTGGTACAGGATCGAGTACGACGGGTCCGATCCGACGATCCGCCGATCGTCCTGCAGGAGCGCCGTGCAGCACACGTCCAGGATTTCGCCCGAGCCGGCGGCGATCATCACCTGGTCGGTCCGCACGCCGTGATGCTTCGCGATCTCCTCGGTGACGTTCCCGTCCGGATATCCGTACCGGTTCGCGTACTTGAAGGCCTTCGTCATGGCCTCCAGGACTTTCGCCGACGGGCCGTACGGGTTCTCGTTGTTCGCCAGCTTGGCGAAGCCGTCGTACTCGTCGGTCGCACTGCGCTGGCGAGGCGGCGCCGCCGGCGCGCCCTGCGCGAGCAGGTCGAGCGGAAGGCCCATCGCGCCAACGGCGCTCGCGACGCCCCCGACGAACGTCCTGCGGGAAACCGCTTCGTTGTCGATCATCGGCGCCTCCGTGTGCGAAGCCTCGAAGCTGCGAAAGCGGGTCAGGCTCGCCCGTTCACCGCATCTCGGCTTCGCATCAATGGGTTCCCGGCACGTCTACCAGGCGAGATTGTGCTTCGACAACGGCAACGACCGGATCCGCTTCCCGGTCGCCGCGAAGATCGCGTTCGTGAGCGCCGGGATGACCGGCGGCAGCGCCGGCTCACCCAGGCCCGTCGGAGGATTGTCGGTCACCCGCCAGTGCACTTCCACCGGCGGCGCCTGCACCAGGCGCAGCAGCGGGAAGTTGCGGAAGTTGTCCTGCGTCACGCGCCCGCGCTCGATCGTGATCTCCTGCGCCAGCGCCTCGGCGATCCCGTCGAGCACCGAGCCGTGGACCTGGTTCTCCGCGTTCAGCGGGTTGATGATGTGGCTTCCGATATCGCCGGCGACCCAGACCTTGTCGATCTTCAGCTGGCCGGCCTGGGACACGGTGACCTGCACGACCTCGGCGAAATAGCCGCGATGCGAGAAGTGGAACGCCACGCCCATCCCCGTGCCTTTCGGGAGCGGCGTACGCCCCCACCCGGACTTCTCGACCACCAGCTCGAGGACGCCCCGCATGCGGTCATGATCGAACTGTGGGCCTCCGCCCTGGCGTCCCCCCCCGGGGGTCTGCGCGCCCGGCGGTCCGGCCGGCGCCGACGGGGCGTCGGGCGTGTGGTTCGCCAGCAGTTCGTACCGGAACTGCACCGGGTCCTTCCCCGCCGCGTGCGCCAGCTCATCGATGAACGACTGGACCACGAAGGCCACCCCATTGCTCGTCGGCGCCCGCAGGAACCCGGTGGGCACGCCTAACGGCATCACCGACGTATCCAGCGCGTAGTGGTCGATGTAGCGGGCGGGGAACTCCGTGGCCCCGAGCCCGGCGGCCTGCACGAACGACGTCCCCTGGCCGAACGAGACGAAGTGGTTCTTCCAGGCCACCAGCTTCCCGGCCGCGTCCACCCCGCCCTTCAGGTAGTGGAACCCGGCCGGACGATACAGGTCGTGCTGCGTGTCATCCTCGCGGGTCCAGACCAGCTTGACCGGCTCGGGGATCTTCATCGCGATCGCCGCCGCCTCGACCATGTAGTCGTTCCCGAGGCGCCGACCGAAGCCGCCGCCCATGCGTGGCAGGTGGATCGTGATGTTCTCCTCCGCGATGCCCAGCGTCTGGGACACCAGCCGCCGCCCGTTCGCCGGCGACTGGCTCGCCGACCACAACTCCAGCTTCCCGTCCCGGTAGTGGGCGGTGGTGTTCTGCGGCTCGAGTGGCGCGTGGGCCAGGAAGGGGTAGAAGTACTCCGCTTCCACGACCTTCGCCGCCGACGCCAGTGCGGCATCGGGATCGCCATCCTTGCGCAGCCCCCGCTGCGGCGGCTGGCTCGCCAGCTGCGCCGCCTGGCGGGCGAACCCGGCGCTGCTCTGCTCGACCGTCGGGCCCTCATCCCAGGTCACGCGCAGCCGTTCCCGCGCCGTCTGGGCCTGCCACCACGTGTCGGCCACGATGGCCACGCCCGGCATCAGGCCCGACAGGTTCGTCGTCCCCTCGATGACGAACGCGTGCTTCACGCCGGGCAGCGCCTGCACTTCGTCGAGGTTGGCGCTCACGACCTTGCCGCCGAACACGGGACACTTCGCGTACACGGCATGCAGCATTCCCGGGA
Source organism: Gemmatimonadaceae bacterium (assembly GCA_013360595.1). Taxonomy (GTDB): domain Bacteria; phylum Gemmatimonadota; class Gemmatimonadetes; order Gemmatimonadales; family Gemmatimonadaceae; genus JABWBJ01. The sequence goes on from JABWBJ010000017.1 coordinate 7,905, forward strand.
CGGTGACGTCGATGCCGAAGATCGGCTTCCCCGTCACGATCGCCTGCGCATCGACGTTGCGGGTCGGCCGGCCGATGATCCGGAAGTCCTTCGGCTCCTTCAGCGTCACCGCGTCGAGCGCCGGCGGGGCAATGGTGGCCGCCTTCGCCAGCAGCTGCGTGTACGGCAACATCCGGCGCGACGCGTGATGATGGACGGCGCCGCCGCCGGTCGTGCACTCCGACTCCGGGACGCCCCAGGTCTGCGCCGCGGCGGAAACGAGCATCGCGCGCCCGGCGGCTCCCACCCGGCGCATCGGCAGCCAGCTCGTGGGGGTCGCGTTACTCCCCCCGGCGCTCTGCGCCTGGAACTTCGTCGTGTCCAGATCGCCCTGCTCGATCCGCACCTGGCTCCACTCGACGTCCAGCTCCTCGGCGATCAGCATCGGGAGCATCGTCTTCACCCCCTGCCCGATCTCGGGATTCTTGGCGACGATCGTCACCATCCCGTCCGGCGTCAGGCGGATGAACGCGTTCGGCACGAACTCGGACGCCTGGGGGAGACCCATCGCTTCCAGTCGCCCGACCGACTCGAACGAGGACAGGAGCAGGCCGCCGCCGGCGAGCGCGGAAACCTGGAGGAAATGGCGCCGGGTTACCTGCGTGGCTTCCATGGTGGCCTCCTACGCGCCGATGGGTGAGGAGAACAGCGACTTCACGACCGAAGTGTCCTCGTCGCGGCGGCTGGCCCCGTTGGCGTCGGCCGCGGCCATCTGGGCGGCACGGTGAATCGCCTGCCGGATGCGGAGGTACGTCGCGCACCGGCAGAGGTTGCCGTTCATCGCCCGGTCGATGTCCTGGTCGGTGGGCCTCGCAGTGCGCGACAGCAGGGCCGACGCGGACATGATCTGGCCCGCCTGACAGTACCCGCACTGCGCGACGTCCATCTCCACCCAGGCCCGTTGGACCGGGTGGTTCCCGTCCGCCGAGAGCCCTTCGATGGTGACGACCTCGCCGCCGGCCACCTCCGAGACCGGCCGGTTGCAGGACCGGACGGCGACCCCGTCGAGGTGCACCGTGCACGCGCCGCACTGCGCGATGCCGCACCCGTACTTGGTGCCCTTGAGATCAAGGACATCCCGCAGCACCCAGAGCAGGGGCGTGTCAGGCGCCACGTCGACCGTGGTCGACTTCCCGTTGACCGTGAAGGTGGTGGGCATGGGAGGACCGGTGATTGGTGAGGAGTGATCGTGAGCCGTCAGTTGATGGCGAAGCAGTAGAAGTACCCGTTCCCACCCGTCCCCACGAGGTTCTGCTGGCTGCAGCCCCTCGACAGGTGGGCCGAGTTCCACGATGTGGGGTTGGCCCCGCCGCCCACGCGGTCGTGGTGACCAACGTACGCGGCGCCGGTGCCGTTCGATGTCCAGTTGTTGCAGGTCGTATCGCTCGAATCGGGCGACACCGTGCCGTCCAGCAGCGACCCGGTGAGGATGTCGTGCTGGTTGGGCGAGTCGCCTCGCCCGTTCACCACGGCCCCCTCTTCGGTGAGGCTGTTCTCCTTGCCGAGCCGGTTGTTGTCGCTGTGGAGGTCGGCCACGTCCCGGGCGACCATGACTCCCTTCGCATTGTACCACGGCCCCGCGCCGATGCGATCCCGCGCATTCACCGCGGGACCCCCGCCCGCCGCCTTCGCGCTCAGATAGGCGCGCCACGTCTTTCCGGCGACGCCCGGCGCCCCCGAGGCATCCGCCAGTTGCCTGCAGCGCGCGTCGGCCCCCTCCAGTCCGCCGAGGTTCGCCCCGTCTCCCGATCCCGCCGAGGTGATGAAGAAGGACATCGACTGGGCGCCCGCGGGCGCCGCCAGCGTGACGGACAACAGCAGCGTCAGGACTCGCATGGTTCGTCGGGGAAAGGGTCGGGAGAAACCGCGACAGCATCGCTCACCAATTCATCGCTCCTCGCTCATCGCTCGTTCCTGACGTAGCGCTTCAACGCCCGCTCGCCCACCTCGGCGCCGTAGATCACGCCGTTTCTGTCCGCGGCCACGCCTTCGGCGGAACTCGTGCTCGGAGGGCTCTGCGCCGGATCCGGAATGAACGCGGTCACCGAACCGTCCCGGGCGCTCCCGATCCGGATGCCGCGCTTCCACGTCCGCGACCGGCCGTTGCCCACTGACCCCGATTCGGAATCGGCGACGTAGATCCGGTCCTGCGCATCGATGTAGATCCCGCTCGGCCGGCTGAACTGGTACCAGGTGTCGAGGATCGTGCCCTCCTGGTCCATGATCACGATCCGGTTGTTGCTCCGGTCGCCGACGAAGAGGCGCCCCCGGGAGTCCATCGCCAGTGCGTGTGGCTGGTCGAGCTGCCCCGGGCCGCTGCCGAATGAACCGAACGTCTTCAGCAACTTGCCCGTGCGATCGAACTTGAGGATCCTGGCCACCGACCCGGGCGCCGACGAGTGCCCCTCGGCCACGAAAATGCTGCCGTCAGGCGCGACGAGTACGTCGTTCGGCTGCCAGAAGAAGGCGGTGTCCCGTGCCCCGCCCTTCGTGCCGAGCGTCATGAGCAGCTGGCCGTCGGGGCTGAACTTGAAGACCTGGTGACCGTAGATCGCCGATGGGTCCGCGACCGGTGGCGGGGGTTCCCCGCGGCGGCCGCGAGGCCGGTTGTCCTGCCCGTCCGTCACCCAGACGTTGCCGTCACGGTCCACGTGAATGCCGTGCGGGAAGTTGAGGATCCCGGCGCCGAACGACTTCACCAGGTTCCCGTTGGCGTCGAACTTGAGGATCGCCGGAAGGTTCGAGCCCGTGCAGCTGTTCTGCTGGCAGCGTTCGGCGACCCAGATGCTGACGCCGTCCCGGTCGATTTCGACCGCCGACGTCGATCCCCAGGTCCGCCCCTCCGGGAGCTTCGCCCAGCCGGTGATGGTCTGGTAGGGATTGGGGAGGTCGTTGACCGGCGTCATGTCCGGACTGCCGCCCCGTTGCGCCGGGGCCCGGCCCGAAACCAGCAGGGCCGACAAGGAGACCGCGATCACGAAGGGACGACGCTGGATCATCGCTGCTGTTCTCCCTGATTGAGTTGTCCGGCGGCCCCGCCGCCCCCGCCGCCCCCGTATGCTACTGCCTGAACCCGATACGCGGATGGGGTGTCAGCCGGCGACCGGACCGCGCGGCAGCCGGCGCGCCGCCCGGCGGATTGTCGATACGGACCTTCTTGAGCCCGTCGTCGTCCGCGGGAAGCTCGGCCGACCCGGCGGGGTAGGCGTTGAGCGAGAAGATGTACGCCACGATGTCCACGTACTCCTGGCGTTCGAGCGAACCCGGATTGTCCTCCGGCATCTGCGATCGGATGACGTCGAAGAGATCGAACGCTGTCCGGGAGACCCAGGCGACCTTGAACTTGTCGCCCGTGTACTCGGACTTGGCGTGGCAGCTCTCGCAGCTGGTGCGGTAGGCGCCCAGGCCGCGCGCGGCCTGCGCCTCGGAAAAGACCCCGGTACTCACCGGCCGCTCCCCCGCGTCCTGCGCGAGGCCCACGGCCGGGATGAGGGCCATGCCGGAAACGAACAGGATCCGAATCGAAATCATCCCCTGTTGCGGAATCGGACTGGTGATCGGTGCGCCGCCCCTCGGGGGCCGCATTCGGAATCAAGATAAGTCTACGCGCCGCGCCCGCCGAGAGTTGAACCGCGCGGACCGGCGCCAGGACCGGCCGGCCCCGGCCGCCGCGTCACGCGCCACGATCACGAGGGACCATTCCCGTTCCCCACCGGACTCACGCGTCGCTCGCCATCCCCTTCAGCCCCAGGTTGAGCAGCCTCTGCAGCAGCTCGGGGTAGCCGATCCCGGCCTGAGCCGCCGCCGACGCGAACTCCTCGGACTGGGCGATCTCGGGATTGGGGTTCGCTTCGAGACACCAGATCAGGCCATCCGGGCTGACGCGGTAGTCCACCCGGGCATAGCCGCTCAGGCCCAGGATGCGGTAGATCCGTTTGCTCAGGTGGGGCAGCGTCGCCGCCACGTGCGGTGGAAGGTCCATGGCCGGCTTCTGCGCGATGCCGTGCCGTTCCTGATACTCCAGATCGTGCTTCACCTTCTCGGTCGCGATCGTCGGCGCATCGCTGTGCTCGCTCGCGATCACCAGTTCCCGCGCCGGGAGCGCTGTCAGCCGTTCATTCCCGAGCACGCCCACGTACACCTCCCGGCCTTCGATGAACTGCTCGGCGATGGCGTCGGTCTTCACGCGCCGGTGCACGAACCTGACCCGTTCGGCCAGCTCGGCGTCGTCGCGGACGATCGACGCCTTGGAGATGCCGAGCGACGAGTGCTCGGTGAGGCTCTTCACGATCAGCGGGAAGCCGAGCGTCCGCGGGCGCCGCACCTTGAGGCCCCTCGGGAACGCGTGGAAGGCCGGCACCCGGATCCGGTGGTAGACGAGGAGCTTCTTGGAGAGCGCCTTCTCGCGTGAGATGATCAGCCCCCGCGGGTTGCACCCGGTGTACGGCACGCGCAGGAGTTCCAGCAAGCTGACGACGTTCTGGTCGAACAGGACGTTCCCCTGGAATTCCTCAAGGAGATTGAAGGCCACGTCGGGCCTGAACTCCTCGACCGCATCGCGGATGGGGTGCAACTCGTCCTGGACGCCGAGGGCGCGGACTTCGTGGCCCAGCTGCTGCAGCGTGCTGACGACGTCGTGCTCGGTCTTGAAGGCGAAGCGGCTCTCGGGGGACATCGACGCGGCATCCGGCGGCGGGACCAGGTCCGGGTGCATCAGCGCCAGCACGCGAAGTTTCTTCATGCCGCTAGAGCGCGATCCAGTCGCGGCGGCCCTGCGAGTACAGGAAGTGCATGGTCTTGACGGTCAGCAGCACGGAGAAGTTCATCAGCAGCTCGCGTTCGGGACTGCCGACCCGCAACCGGAGGTCGCGGCACCGGCCGATCATGTCGTTGAGCACCACTTCCAGCGTGTATTGATACTCGCCGGTCCACCGGGACACGAGTCGGCGAATCTCGGCCTTGTTGCGGCGGAGGAAGGACGCCGCGGCCTCGTTATGCCGGTGCCGCGGCTCCTCCGAGAAGAGCCGCCGCAGGTCGGCGTCGTACGTGTTGGGGAACTTGACCGTGTACTTGCGACGCCGGTCGGCGTAGTGCTCCGCGAGCGTCTTGTCGATCGACCGCACGGGTTCGATCACGCGCCGTGACGTGATCACCGGCTTCCGCCAGCCGACTTCCGCCATCAGTTCGTCGACATACTCCAGCTTCTTCAGGGCCGGCCAGCCGCGGTACTTCCGGCGCCAGTCCGACGGCGACTTGAGCCAGACGGCGAACGTCTCGGCGAAGTCCTCGTCCGGGTGGCTCTGCGCGTACCAGAGGCGCAGATGCTGGACGTACTTCTTGCTGGCCGGGTTCGGCCGGTAGTACTCCGGATACCGGGTCGACGACTTGCCGAACAGCTCCCGCCACCGGCGCCGGCGCTGAAGCTGGTACGCGTGCTGGAAGGCATGCCCGGCCTCGTGCCGCATGATCCGCATGCATTCGGCGCGGGAGGCTCCCTCGACGTCGAGGAACTGGTCGCGCTCCAGCCGACGCAGCCGGGGATGGGCGAGGTAGAAGGGAATGGCGAATCCCGGCACGTTCGCCGGCGAGAACCAGTCGTCGGAGAGCCAGACATGGGGCCGGAAGCGCAGCAGGCGCTCGCCGAGTTCGGAGTAGAGCTTCTCGACGCACCCCTGGAGCCAGGTCCCCTCGATGGTGAGGCCAAGGTCCTGGATGCGCAGCCGGAGCAGGCGCTCGTTCGAGTACCGTTGCCAGCGGATCGGGGTCAGGGTCGAGGCTCCAGGGCGCGAAAGCGGCGGGGCGTGACCGCGGCCGTGCGAGCCGGCGGCACCTCACCAGGGATCACTCCGGGCCAGACTTTACGTTCCCGGGAACCTGAGTGTAAGCCCTCCGGTCGCCCCGTACGGCGTCCGCCCGAACCCCGCACCCCGAACCCTGTCCCCTCCCCTATATCCTGCCCCCGCATTGACTTCCGTCCCGAGTCCCGCTACCGTTGTGGTGCGCGTCAGGACACCGATTGGGCAAGTATCGCACTTCGAGGGCCTCGCACAACGCGACGGCCCTTTTTTGGTGCTCTGGCGCGCAGTACCCGTCGTGGAGGGCGTCCACGAAACACAGATCGTCGGATGGTACGGCATTACCGGACTCCGACATCGACAATCTCTACTGGAGTGGCAATGTCTCGTATCACCGGCACCGTGAAGTGGTTCAACGATCAGAAGGGTTTCGGCTTCATCACCCCCGAGAATGGACAGAAGGACTGCTTCGTCCACTTCTCCGCGATCCAGTCGCAGGGCTTCCGTTCGCTCGCCGAGGGCGATCGGGTGGAGTTCGAGGTCGTCCAGGGCCAGAAGGGCCCCGCGGCCGAGAACGTGGTCAAGCTGAGCTGAGGTCGAAGGGTGGCCTCCGGGCCACCGGCACGGTGGGGCCGGGCCGATCCTTCGGTCCGGCCCACATCATTCGAGGGAATGGCGTGACGGCGCCCAACAGGGTATCGTCTCGTGATGGCCGGAAACGGCCCGATTCACCGAACCGGAGGAAGGAGAAGGACATGATCGAAGTCACGCTGCAGGAAGGCGACCGGCTGGACTGGGCGCTCAAGTCGTTCAAGAAGAAGGTCGAGAAGTCCGGGCTGCTGCAGGAGCTGCGCCGGCGCCGGCACTACGTGAAGCCGAGCGTCATGAAGCAGCTCAAGTCCGCCGCCGCGCAGCGTCGCGCCCGCTCGCGCCGCAATCCGCGTTAGGCCGGACCGAATGGCGAAAGAGGAATCGGTCGAGCTCGAGGGAGTGGTCTCGGAAGTCCTCCCCAGCACGACCTTCCGGGTGGCGCTCGACAACGGACACTCCATTCTGGCCACGCTGGCCGGCAACATGCGCCGCTTCCGGATCCGCGTCCTGGTGGGGGACCGGGTGAAGGTGGAAGTCTCCCCGTACGACCTGACCCGCGGACGCATCACCTTCCGCCACAAGAACTAGGCGGCACTGAGCGACTCGCTCGCGGCGCCTCGGCCCGGCGGTCAGGCCCCCCGAGGCACGGCGTCCTTACCCTTCCCCAGGGCCAGCAGCAGAACCGCGAGGCCCAGATACGCCGCCCCCCAGTGCAGCGGCAGCGACGAGTCCACGGCCCAGGGGAAATACACGCCGCCGCTGGGGAGCACGGAGTGGATGAATCCGAACAGCGAGAGCAGCCCGCAGACCGCCAGCGTCACGCTGGCCGCCACGATGCGCCGGTCGGTCAGGAACGCGACCGCCGCGCCCCACAGCATCGCCGTCACGATGAACCCCGACGCCAGCATGATCATCACCCCCACCGTCTGAACGAACGCCGGGTTGGTGAGGCCGGTCCGTTCGAGCGTCCCCGCGGGATCGATCGCCGCCGACATCAGCGCCCCGCCGTACACCTGTGACATCAGGATCTGCACCACGACCGCCACGCTCGGCAGGACCGCGACCGTGACGGCCGCCATGTGCCGCCGGGGCGTCTCTCCGTAGGCCTGGCTCGTGATCTCCAGCCCGATGAAGAAAAGGACTGGCGCCAGCGCCGGCCGCGGGAGCAGGGCCGCCATGAAGCCGAGGTAGCCGAAGATGCCGCCCAGCCCGACGAAGAGCCCGGTCAGGAGCGTGTAGCCAGCCCGGCCCCCCATCGCCTTGTAGGCGGGATGGCCGATGTACGGCGTCGTCTGGCTCATCCCTCCGCAGACGCCCGCCACGAGCGTTGACACGGCCTCGGTCAGCAGGATGTCGCGCGTGCGATAGTCGTCACCGGCCAGGCGCGCGCTCTCGGTGACGTTGATGCCTCCAACGATCGTGAGAATCGCAAACGGGAGCGCAACCGGCAGGTAGTCCCGCAGCGCGACCGGCATCCCGGTGATGAACCCGAGGTTCGGGGCCGGCAGGGCGAACAGCATGGAGGCGTCGGGGACCGCCACGGGATGCACGGTGAGCCCCCACGCGCCCAGTCCGTAGTACAGGAGCGCTCCCACCGTGACGGCGACGAGGACGGCGGGCGCCTGGAACGGCAGCCGGATCCGCGCCACCAGCGCGTACAGGATGAGCCCCAGCGCGATCACGCCCACGACCGGCTCGGCGTAGATCTCGCCCAGCTGGAGCGCGCCTAACAGCGCGACGCCGACCCCACCGATCGACCCGAGCAGCCCGGCCGCCGGAACCCATTTCGCGATCTGCCCGCCGACGAAGCTCATCGCCACCTTGAACACGCCCATCAGCACCATCGTCGCCATGCCCACCTGCCAGGCGAAGATGGCCGCCTCGCGCTCCGGCATCCGCGCCTTCGCCGCCAGGAAGGCCGGCCCCAGCACCGCGAGCGCCACGCCGATGGTCGATGGCGTGTCGGTCCCGAGCGGCATCGCCGTGACGTCCTCGCGCCCGGTTCGCCGCGCCATCCGGATCGCCATCACCGTGTAGACCACGTTCCCGAGCAGAACGCCTAACGCAGTTCCCGGGAACATCCGCGTGAAGACGATGTCGGCCGGAAAGCCGAACCCGCCGACCAGGATGCCCGACAGCACGGCCAGGTTCACCACGTTGTCGAGCATCAGGCCGAAGAAGGCGTTGATATCGCCGATGCTGAACCAGCGAGGTCCCCGCGAAGAAGTCGGCATTTGGATGATGGTGTCGGCGGTCCGCGGCCCCCAACCTGCGCTCACGGTCGCACGCTCGCCAGACCGGCGGCACGCACCCGTGGCTGGGGCGACCCGGGTGTAGATTACGGCATCACGCGGAGGCAGCGATGAAGACGGAGATCCGGAAGGCCGCCCGCAAGGCCGGCCAGCTCGCGACCAGGGCCGGCAAGGCCGCGGTCGAGCTCAAGGACAGCGCGGAGAAGGCGGTCGCGACCGCCGTCAAGCGCCAGCAGCGCAAGCGCAGGATGGCCAGGGTGGCGAAGACGGCAAAGCAGGTCGGCGTCGCCGTAGCCGCCGCGGCCGCCGTCAC
>JABWBJ010000353.1 GCA_013360595.1 Gemmatimonadaceae bacterium
GCCGCCGGCGGCCTGGCCGGCGTGATCACGGCCGGCGAGCGCTACGGGCGCCACGACAGCGGGCAGGGGCGCCCCTTCAACGTCGAGTTCGTGTCCGCCAACCCGACCGGGCCGCTGCACGTCGGGCATGGCCGTCAGGCCGCGTTAGGTGACGCGATCGCCTCGCTGCTCGAATGGACCGGCTGGCAGGTCACGCGCGAGTTCTACTACAACGACGCCGGCGTCCAGATTCAGAACCTCGCACTGTCGGTCCGGGCGCGCCTCGTCGAGCGCGCCACGGGCCGCCTCGAGATCCCCGAGGGCGGCTACCACGGCGAGTACATCCGCGAGATTGCCGCGGCCTACGCGGCCGCCTGCCCGGACGACGCAGAGGGAGCCGACCTGGAGCGCGTGCGCGCGTTCGCGGTGCAGGCCCTTCGCGAGGAGCAGGACCGCGACCTCAAGGCCCTTGGCGTCCGGTTCGACGTCTACTCCCTGGAGTCCTCCCTCTACGCCGGCGGCAACGTCGAGGAGACGGTGGCCATGCTCCGCCGGGGCGGACACACGTTCGAGGAGGGCGGGGCGACCTGGCTGCGGACCACCGACTACGGCGACGACAAGGACCGCGTCATGCGGAAGTCGGACGGCACGTACACCTACTTCGTGCCCGACGTGGCCTACCATGTCACCAAGTGGCGCCGCGGATTCCATCACGCCATCAACGTGCAGGGCGCGGACCACCACTCCACCGTCGTGCGCGTGCGAGCCGGCCTGCAGGCGCTCGGCCTGGGCATTCCCGAGGGGTACCCGGAGTACCAGCTGCACCAGATGGTGACCGTCATGCGGGGCGGCGACGAGGTCAGGATCTCCAAGCGCGCCGGAAGCTACGTGACGGTCCGCGACCTGGTGGACGACGTCGGCCGGGACGCGGTGCGCTTCTTCTTCCTCATGCGCAAGGCCGACACGCCGCTCACGTTCGACGTGGACCTGGCCCGCACCCAGTCCGAGGAGAACCCGGTCTACTACATCCAGATGGCGCACGCGCGCCTGTGCGGCATCTTCCGCGTCGGCGAGATCGACGCCGGCACCATCACGGGCGACGGCGTGGACTTCGCCCGCCTCGGCGAGGAGTCGGAGCGACTGCTCGTGGCCGCGCTCCTGGACTTCCCGCGAACCGTGGCGAGCGCCGCCGAGGCGCGCGAACCGCAGCGGCTGGTGGCGTACCTGCACGACACCGCCCGCCTGACGCACAACTGGTACCACCGTGAGCGCGTCCTGGAGGCGCCCGACGGCCTTCGTGAGGCGAGGCTCGTCCTGGCGCGGGCCGCGCAGATCGTGCTGCGGAACGGGCTGACCATCCTCGGGATCTCGGCGCCGGAGCGGATGTGATCCCGTCACCCTTCGCCTGTCCCACGGACGCCTCATGAGCGCCGTCCTCGTCGTCGGTTCCGTCGCCCTGGACTCCGTCGAAACGCCCTTCGGCCGGATCGAGGATGCGATCGGCGGCTCCGGGACGTTCTTCTCCGCCTCGGCGTCGCACCTGACGCCGGTGAACCTGGTCGGCGTGGTGGGGAACGATTACCCGATGGAGCGGCTCGAGCCGCTGCGCGCGCGCGGCGTGGATCTCGCCGGGCTGGTGCGCGCGGACGGCGAGTCCTTCCGGTGGCGGGGACGGTACCGCCACGACCTCAACTCCGCCGAGACGCTCGAGACGCGACTGGGGGTGTTCTCGCAGTTCCGGCCCCAGATCCCCGCGCAGTTCCGCACGTCGCCGTACGTGTTCCTGGGCAACATCGACCCGCGGCTGCAGCATGACGTACTGGACCAGGTGGAGAAGCCGCGGCTCGTGGCCTGCGACACGATGAACTTCTGGATCGAGAGCCGGCGGCACGAACTGCTGCGGCTGCTGGGGCGGGTGGATATCCTGCTGCTGAATGACGCCGAGGCGCGCCAGCTGACGGAGGAGTACAACCTGGTGCGCGCGGCGCGCTGGATCCTGGCGCGCGGCCCGAAGCACGTGGTGATCAAGAAGGGCGAGCACGGCGCGTACATGTTCTCGAGCCACTCCGTCTTCTTCGCCCCGGCCTATCCGCTCGAGGAGGTGTTCGATCCCACGGGCGCCGGCGACTCGTTCGCCGGGGGCTTCGTCGGGTATCTCGCCCGCACCGGCCGCGCCGACGAGGCGGCCATGCGCCGGGCCGTCGTGTACGGGTCGACGTTAGGCTCGTTCGCGGTGGAGCGATTCTCGATCGATCGCCTGCTGGAGATCCACCGGGTGGACATCGCGCGCCGGCTCGAGGAGTTCCGCAAGCTGGTCGCCTTCGAGGAGGAACTCGACGAGTGAGCGGGTCGCTCGACTACCGCGCGGCGGGCGTGGACATCGAGGCCGCCGACGACGCGAAGGAGCGCTATCGCCGGCTCGTGGAGTCCACGCGGACCCCGGGCGCGGTCGGCGCCTTCGGCTCCTTCGGCGGCCTGTTCCGCGCGCCCGCCGGCCAGCAGCCGCTGCTGGTCGCCAGCGCCGACGGCGTGGGAACGAAGATCAAGGTGGCGATCGAGGCCGGGCGTCACGACACGATCGGCCACTGCCTCGTGAACCATTGCGTGAACGACATTCTCGCGCAGGGCGCCGTACCGCTGTTCTTCCTCGACTACGTGGCGTTCGGCGTGCTGGATCCGGCGGTGGCCGAAGCCATCGTGAGCGGCGTGGCGGCCGGCTGCCGGGAGAATGGCTGCGCGCTGATCGGAGGCGAGACGGCCGAGATGCCCGGTCTCTACACGCCGCCGGACTACGACCTCGCGGGCTTCATCGTCGGCACGGTGGAGGAGGCCGCCACCCTGGGCCCCGAGCGCGTCCGCGTCGGGGACGCCCTGCTGGCGTTCGAGTCCACGGGCCTCCACACGAACGGCTACTCGCTGGCGCGCCGCATCGTCCGTGAGCGGATGGGCCTCGGCGTGCACGATGCGTTTCCCGGGGAGGGCGGCGCCACCGTGGCGGAGGTGCTGCTCCGGATTCACCGCTCCTACCTGCCGATCCTCCGTCCGCACCTCGGCGGCATTCACGCCGTCGCCCACATCACCGGAGGCGGACTCCCCGGGAACCTCAACCGGGCCCTGCCGGGCACCCTGGACGCGGTGGTCGACACCGGCAGCTGGGTCGTCCCGAACGTCTTCGCGCAGCTCGCCCGGGCCGGCGACGTGCAAAGGGTGGTGGCAAGATCGTCAAGGAGATGACGCTGCCCTTCCCGAACGTCGAGTTCCAGCCCTTCCTCACCGAGATCGCGGCGCTCAAGCCCGACGC
>JABWBJ010000354.1 GCA_013360595.1 Gemmatimonadaceae bacterium
CGCGGATGACCTGATCCGGAGGAGCGGCGTGACGCAGGTTCGATTGAATTCACGAGCGGCGGGTTTCAGCGACCGCCAAGCGACCGGTGGATCGCCGCCAGTTGCACCGCAAGGCCGAGGCCCATCTGCAGGTAGACACGATAGCCGCTGCGCTGCAGCTCCTCGCCACCCTTGTTCGACTGCGTCACACCGTGAAGAAATCCGTCCGGCGACAGGTAGCGCTCCAACCCCTGCAACGCCCGCCGCGCCACGTCCTGCACCGACGCCGGCGCGAGGCCCAGCTCGTGCGCCAGCAGCAACGCGGCGGCAATGCCTGCCGTACCGGAGGTCTCGGGGCCCGTCTCCGGTCGGTGCGCGTAACAAGTCCAGAGTCCGTCCGCCCGTTGTGATGTCACCACCCAGCGGCCCACGCGCTCCAGTTCAGCCGCCGCCTCCGGGAGGAGGAGGCGCGCGACCGGACTCCGGAAGGGGCGCGGCGGGCCTTTGCGGCACGCGCGGCCCGGCCCGACACGGCCGTCAAGCGCGAGTACTTCACCCGCTACTTTGCCGACACCCGGTTGAACGAGGACTGGGCCACCGCCAGCCTGGACGCGTTCAACGCGCCGGAGTCCCGCGCGCTCGTCCTGCCGTACCTGCGTCCGGCCCTCGACTCGCTGCGGTGGATCCAGCAGAACCGCCGCATCTTCTACCTGGGGTCGTGGCTCGGCGCGTTTCTCGACGCCCAGGTCAGTCCGGCAGCGCTGGACGTCGTGCGCCGCTTCCTGCTCGAGACGCCAACGCTGGGCGCCGACCTCCGCGGCAAGGTCCTGCAAGCCTCGGATGAACTGCGGCGGACGGTCTCGATCCGGGCGAGGTTCGGTCGATGAGCGATCCCGCGGCGATCCGCGTGGAACTGCCGCCCTGGGCTCTCGAGCGCGAGTCGTCTGCCGGCGCGTACCGGACCGATGAGGAGCGCATGCGTGTGGCGATCGAGGCGGCGGACCTGAACGTGCAGGCCGGCACGGGCGGCCCGTTCGGGGCGGCCATCTTCGAGTCGGCGTCCGGACGGCTCGTGGCCCTTGGCGTCAACTCGGTCGTGCGGCTGGCGAACTCGGTGCTGCACGCCGAGATGGTGGCGTTCATGCGGGCGCAGGCGCGCGTGGGGCGATACTCGCTGGCGGCGCCCGGACTCCCGGGGCACACGCTGTACTCCTCGTGCGATCCCTGCGCGATGTGCCTCGGCGCGGCGCTGTGGGCGGGCGTGAGGCGCATCGTCTGCGGCGCCACGCGCGAGGACGCGGTGGCGCTGCGGTTCGACGAAGGACCGGTCTTCCCGGACTCGTACCGCTACCTGGCCGCGCGCGGCATCGAGGTCGCGCACGGTGTCCTGCGCGACGAAGCCCGGGGCGTTCTCGAACGGTACCGGGCCGCCGGAGGGATCATCTACAATGCGTGACCGGGTCGTTCGGCGCGCCGCGCTGCTGCTTGTCGCGGCGTCGGTCGCCTGCGACATGTCGCTCGCCGCGGAAGACGAACTGGGCGATCAGTATGCTGCGGCCTTGCGGGCCCAGCTCCCGGTGATCGACGACGCCGAGGCGACGGCGTACCTCTCGGCGATGGGACGGCGCCTGACGCAGGTGGCGGACAGCGCGTCGCGCGACTGGCACTTCTATCTCGTGGACGACACGACGGTCAACGCCTTTGCCGTGCCGGGCGGCCACATCTTCGTGCACCGCGGGCTCGTCGAACGGTCGCGCAACTACGCGGAGCTCGCGGGCGTGCTGGGGCACGAGGTCGCGCACGTCACGCTGCGGCACAGCGTCGACCAGCTGAAGAAGCGCACGCGGACCAATGTGCTGGTCACGCTGTTCTGCTCCGTGGTGAGCGTCTGCGGATCCGCGGTCGCGCAGATCGCGCTCGACGTCGGCGGTCAGGTGCTGTTCGCGAAATACAGCCGCGAGGACGAGAGCGAGGCGGATTCGGCGGCGGTCGGGTATCTCGTTGCTGCCGGCGTCGATCCGCGCGGCATCGTGACCATGTTCGAGCAGTTCGCCGAACAGCGGGGCCGCGATCCCACGGCGCTCGACGCGTGGTTCGGGAGCCACCCGCTCGAGGAGTCGCGCATCGCGCGGACGAGTGCGCTCGTTCGCGCCGTGGACGGCGGCCGACTGGCCTCACTCGATGGCGCCGGTTCGGGATTCGTCGAGTTCCGGGAGTCGGTCGCGCGACGCCGGTCCGGGCGCTGACCCGTCGCCAATGCGGTCGTTCGCGGGGCCGTTTCCAAATCTGGCCCTTGCGTTAGAGGCCGCTCATCGCAACAGTAACCGCGAGTACCTCGAGGACAACTGGGCGGCAGGGAGGGTAGCCGGCGGCCCGCCGCTTGCTGCCCATGGGGAAGAGCCGTCCAGGCAGACTGACAGCGGATGGTTTACCCCGAATCAGAGTCCACCAATGCTTGTTCCTGAAGCTCCGCTGGACGCGTATCGCTCCGACCTCGCGCGCGACAAGTCACGCGAGGACTTCGACGGGGCCGACACCGTATGGCTGCTCACGGCGCACTGCCTGTCGAGGCTCACCCGGGCCTCCCAGCAGGACTTGCAGATGCTGGGCAACCAGTGTGCCGCTGCCCTGGCCGACTTCACGCGGCCGAGTGCAACCGGCCCGGCGACGCCGGATCAGGAAATCCCTGACCTCCGGCTCGTGGTCGACGGGCTGGCCGACCTCCGGACGCGCAACGGGGCCGACGCCCTGATTCGAGGCGTCCGTGGCATGGCGACCCGCATGGCCGACGCCGGGGCGTTGTCGATGGCTTACACCACTGTCGGGTACACGCGACGGGTGGCGGAGCACGGGAGCGACAGGGAGCGCGGTCTTCTGGCCGCGGACCACGGGATGGTGGCGCGGCTACTGGGCGATCTCGACGCCGCCGAGGAGCTCTACCGCGCCGCCGAGTCGATCGGCGAAGTCGCGGGGGACCTCATGGTGCTGGCCCGGACGTACATCGGCCGGGGCGTGATCGATCGCAATCGCGGGAACTATCCCCGGTCGCGCGTCTTTTTCGAACGCGGCCTGGAGCTGGCGGAGACGATGGAGTCGCGGGACCTCATGCGGTTGGCGCATCAGGGTCTCACGATCTGTCATGCGATCGGGAAGAACTTCGATCGTGGCCTCCAGCACGCGTGGGCCACCTGGCGCATGGCGGACGGGGATCCGGCGCGGGAGGTCGAGGCGCTGGCCAACCTGGCGCAACTGAGCCTCGACGCGGGCAAT
>JABWBJ010000355.1 GCA_013360595.1 Gemmatimonadaceae bacterium
CCGGTCCTGGCCCTGGCGGGCCGTTTCCATGTGTACGAGGGCCACTCGGCGGCCATGGCAGCTTTCCCGGTGCGCGTGCTGCACGCGCTCGGCGCCCGCACGCTGCTCCTGTCGAACGCGGCGGGGGGGATTCGCCGCTCCTTCACGCCGGGCGACCTGATGATCATCCGCGACCATATCAACCTCACGGCGCGGAACCCGCTCTTCGGCCCGGTCGTCCCCGGCGACGAACGCTTCCCGGACATGTCGGACCCGTGGGACGCGGCGCTCCGCCGCCGGCTGGCCGAAGCCGCCGCTGCCGTCGGCGTTCCCGTCACGGACGGCGTGTACGTCGGCCTGACCGGGCCGACCTATGAGACGCCGGCCGAAGTGCGGATGCTCGAGCGGCTCGGCGCCGATGCCGTGGGCATGTCCACGGTGCACGAGGTGATCGTCGCGAGGGCCATGGGCATGCGCGTCGCCGGTATGAGCTGCATAACGAATCTCGCCGCCGGACTGTCGGCGCAGCCCGTGTCGCACGACGAGGTCCTGGCGGTCACCGTCCGGGCCGGCGAGCGGTTCGAGGCCGTTGCCATCGAGTTCGTGCGACGTCTCGATCCGGCCTGACACGTCCGCTTGCTCATCGCTCACCCGTGTCCCTCCTGACCACCGCTCGCGACCTCCGCCGCCGCAAGGCGCGGGAGCGTGACGCACGCTTCGTGGTCGAAGGCGTGCGGGCGGTCGAGGACCTGCTCCGGTCACCGCTCGAGATCGCCGGCCTGCTGGCTGCGCCGAAGCTGATCGACTCGCCGCGGGGGACCGCGCTGCTTGCCGCCGCGCGGGGCCGCGGCATCGAGGTGGCCGAGGTCGGCGAGAAGGAGTTCCGGAGTGCGGCCGAGACCGAGTCGCCGCAGGGTGTGCTCGCCATCGCCCGCATCCCGTCCCGCTCGTTCGCGGATGTCGCCGGCCGGGCCACGCTGCGGCTGCTGGTGCTGGACGCCGTCCAGGACCCGGGCAACGTGGGGACGATCATCCGGACGGCCGCCGCGCTGGGGGCCGATGCCACCGTGGCGCTCCCGGGCACGGTTGACGTGTGGAACGCGAAAGTCGTCCGTAGCGCGATGGGCGCGCACTTCGTGCACCCGGCCTTTGCGTCGTCGTGGGAGGAGCTCGAGGCCTTCCTCGCGAGTTCGGCCACGCCGCTCTGGGCCGCGGACCGTGGCGGGGAACCGGCGCCCTCGTCGTCGCCGCCCCGGTTGGCCCTGGCGGTGGGGAACGAGGGGAGCGGGCTCTCGCCGCACGTGCGCGCCGCGGCCGCGCGGATCGTCTCGCTGCCGATCTCGGCGGCCGTCGAGTCGCTGAACGTGGCGGTCGCTGCCGGGATTCTCCTGCACGAGTTGCGCCCGTGACCGAAGCGGCCGTCCGGTTCTTCTTCTTCGTGATGGGCGCGTCGGTGGGGTCCTTCCTCAACGTCTGCGTCGCGCGCTGGCCGCTCGAGCAGTCCGTCATGCATCCGCGGTCGCGGTGTCCCAGGTGCCACGCCCCGATCCGCTGGTTCGACAACGTACCCATCCTCGCCTGGCTCTGGCTCCGCGCCAGGTGCCGGAACTGCCGGGCGCCGATTGCCGTAGTGTACCCCGCCGTCGAGCTGGCCGTGGCGCTGGGATGGCTCGGGTCGGCCGTGGCGTTCGGTCCCACGTTCACCGCCGTTCGCGTGGCCGTCTTCGGCACCGTCATGCTGGGTATCGCCATCACCGACGCAAAGCACTACGTCATCCCCGACGGGTTCACCGTCTTCGGGCTCGTCTTCGTGCTCGTCACCGCCGTGGTGAGCGGCGTGCGGGCGGAGGTCACGCCGTTCGCCACGCCCTGGGACGCGCTGATCGGGGCCTGCGCCGGCGCCGGCGCCATCGCCATCATCGGCTGGCTGGGCGAGGTGATCCTGAAGAAGGAGGCCATGGGGTTCGGCGACGTGACGCTGATGGCCGTGATCGGCGGCGCGCTGGGGCCGGCGCGTTCGCTCCTCGTCATCTTCCTCGGGGCGGCGGTGGGGGCGGTGGTCTTCCTGGGCGTGGTGTACCCGGTCATGCGCCTGCGGGGGGCGCGCGGGGAATCGCAGATCGAGCTTCCCCTTGGCGCGCGTCGGACCGAACTGCCGCAGATCCCGTTCGGCGTCTTCCTTGCGCCGGCCGCCGTGCTGGCGTTGGTTTTCGGGCAGCAGCTGGTCGACTGGTACGTCCAGCGGATGATGGGACTCTCGTGAGCGACAGCGACCTTTCGCGTCCGATCAGCGGCGCGCTGGCCCGGTTTGCCCGGGACCTGAACGCGGACGCCAGGGCGGGCCTCCTGGAACCGGTTCGCGCGCGCGAGGCCGAGATCTCGCGCGTGATCGACATCCTGCTGCGGCACGGCAAGAACAACCCGGCGCTCGTGGGCCCGGCAGGCGTGGGGAAGACGGCCATCGCCGAGGGGCTGGCCATGCGGCTCTCGTCAGGCGACGTGCCGCTGTCGCTCCGGGACGCGCGGCTCCTGGCGGTCGACCACGTGTCGCTGCTCGCGGGCACGACCTACCGGGGACAGTACGAGGAGCGGATTCGCGCGCTGGTGGACGAGACGCGCGCCCGGCCGGACGTCATCCTGTTCATCGACGAACTGCACAACCTGATCGGACAGGGGACCGCGATGGGCGTGGCGATGGATGCGGCCAACATGCTCAAGCCGGCGCTGGTGCGCGGTGACTTCCGGGTCATTGGCGCCACCACGGACGACGAGTACGATCGCTGGGTGCGCAGCGACCCCGCCCTCGAGCGGCGCTTCCAGCGGGTGGTGGTCCGCGAGCTGACATCCGAGGAGACGCTCGACATTCTGCGCTCGCGCCAGGAGCGGCTGCAGCGGCACCATAACGTGCTCATCTCCGACGAGTCGTTGCGGGCGGCCGTCGACCTGACCGATATCCACCAGACCGACCGCCGCCGCCCGGACCGGGCGATCGACGCGCTCGACGAAGCCTGCGCGCACACGCACGCCGTGGCCCGCTACTCGCCGCGCGCCGAGCGCCTGATCCGGCGGCGGAAGGAGCTGCTGAAGCAGCTGCAGGCGAACGGACGGCGGGTCGAGCGTGAGGTGGCTGTCCCGCAGGAGGATCCGATCGACAGCGGCATGGCGGCGCTGGAGCAGTTCGGGGCCGAACTCGAAGCGATACTGATCGGGCCGCCGATGCCGAAGCATCCGCAGGGCTCGCGCGCGGCGCCTGCGCCGCCGCCGTCG
>JABWBJ010000356.1 GCA_013360595.1 Gemmatimonadaceae bacterium
CATGGCCGTGGGCTTCGCGCGGGCCGTGGAACTCGCCGTCGCGGAGCGCGAGGCCGAGTGGACGCGCCTCGAGCGGCTGCGCGACGCGCTGGAGTCGGCGCTGCTGGCTAGGATTCCGGACGCCGTCGTCCACGGACGGGGGGCGCCGCGGGCCCCGCACATCCTCAACATCTCCGTCCCCGGCACGGACAGCGAGTCCATGCTCATGGCGCTGGACCTCCAGGGCGTGGCGTGTTCGGCCGGCTCCGCCTGCCAGAGCGGAAGCATCGATCCGTCGCACGTCCTGAGCGCCTGCGGGGTCCGCCACGACCTCGCCATCGCCTCCATCCGGATGAGCCTCGGGTCGCTCTCCACGGAGGCGCACGTGACGCGCGTCGCCGAGCTGTTCCCGGCCCTCATTGCCAAGGCCCGCCGGCTGTCGGGCCTGGCGATGGACTGACCGGAGACCCCATGCCGCGCGTCCTGGTGGCCATGTCCGGGGGCGTCGACTCCTCCGTCGCCGCCGCGCTGCTCGTCGAGCAGGGATACGACGTGGTCGGCGCAACGATGAAGCTCACCTGCCATGGCGATGAGCTCCCGGACCGCCCGTGCTGCAGCCTCGACTCGGTCAATGATGCCCGGCGGGTGTGCGACGCGCTCGGCGTGCCGCACTACGTGCTGAATCTCGAGCGAGCGTTCACCCGCGACGTCGTCGAGGACTTCGCGAGAGAGTATGCGCGCGGCCGCACCCCGATCCCCTGCGTCCGCTGCAACACCTTCACGAAGTTCCGCGACCTCGTGGCCAGGGCGGACGCCATCGACGCCGAGTTCGTCGCCACCGGACACTACGCCCGCGTCGCGGCCGGCGCGCTGCACCGCGGTGTCGATCCGGCCAAGGACCAGTCCTACTTCCTCTGGGGCCTGCGCCGGAGCGTGCTGCGCCGGCTCCTCCTGCCCGTCGGCGTGCTGACCAAGGCAGAGACGCGCCGGCGCGCCCGGCAGCTCGGCCTGTCCATGGTGGCGGGGAAGACGGAGAGCCAGGACATCTGCTTCGTCCCGGACGGCGACCACGTCGCCGTCGTCGCCGCGAGGCTCGGTGAGGCCGATCCGTCCCTCCAGCCTGGTCCGATCCAGCTGGCAGACGGAACGACCGTCGGCGTGCACCAGGGGTTTGCGCGCTTCACGATCGGACAGCGCCGGGGACTGCCCGGGGGCTTTGCCGAGCCGATGTTCGTCATCGGAATCGAACCGGTGCGTCAGGCGGTGATCATCGGTCCGCGGCAGCAGCTCCTGGGAGAGTCCTTGCGCGCCTCAGAGGCGAACTGGCTGTCGGACCGGCCCGCCCCGGGAACGCCCGTTCTGGTTCAGATCCGGCACCGCTCGCCGGCGGTTCCCGCCATCGTCTCGGAGGCGGGCGAGGCGACGTTCGGCGTGGTGTTCCAGCACCCCGTTCGAGCGATCACACCTGGTCAGTCGGTGGTGCTCTACCGCGGCGATCACCTCGTTGGCGGCGGCGTCATCGAATCCGCCGCCCTGGGTTCCCGGGCTCTCCCGGTCGTGGCCGCCTGAGGCAGAGTGTCACGCTTTGAGCCCTGAGTGTCTCGCAGCGGCACACGTGGGTGTTGCATGGCCGCAGCAGCCGGTCCGTTGACTTCTCCCCGGAGGCCGCGGCATTTTGAAGGGCGTTCGAAGGGTAAGTGGTTGCGAATACTGGATATGGAGACAACCGAGCCGCGGAGGGCACGGCCCCAGCATCGGCCTTGTGGAGTGGCCCGGACCCTGCTCTCAAGAGGGCCGGCAAGAGCTGGGATTCCGGCTCTGCCAAACCGACCTGGAGAGTCCTACATGAAGCTGTTCAAGATCGTCGCCGGAGCAGCCGCCGTGGTGGCGATGGCATCCCCGCTGCGGGCGCAGCAGGTGACGCTCAACTTCGACGACCTCGGCGTTTGCACGGGGACGCCCCTGACGACGTACGGGGGCTGGCTTTCGATCGCGTCCGGAGTGACCTGCCAGACCGGGCCGTTCTCGGTCGTCAGCGCGGCCTCCACGGACAACTACCTCCGCTCGGCCGGCAACATGGACTGGACCTTCCTGAATGGTCCGGTCGTGTTCAACGGGCTCTATGCCTCCGGGTACGGGAGCTTCTTCCTCGACCTGATGAGCGGCGGCAACGTGGTCTACACCCGGTCGTTCGGCGCGTACGGTTCCAACGTGTTCGTCGGGCCGAACTCCTACAGCGGACAGGTCGACCGCGTTCGCGTCCGGATCTACCAGGGATACGCCGTCCTCGGCGTTGATGACATCGCTTTCACGCCGACGCAGACGACGCTTCCCACTCCGGGTGGCGTCGACGAGCTGGTGAATCAGCCGAACGCCACGCCCGAGCCGGCGACGCTGCTGCTGGTGGCGAGCGGTCTGGGTGGCGTGGGCGCTCTGGCCCGCCGGCGCCGCAAGGCCTGATCCACCTTCTCTCCAGGCGGATCCCCTGAGGAACGCGAGCCCCAACGGGCTCGCGTTCTTCTTTCTCAGAACTTCAGGTCCGCGGCCGCCGCGAACTCGCGCATGAGCCGCTGCTGGTCCTCGGTCAGCGACTCCGGGGCGACGATCGACACTTCGACGATCAGATCGCCGCGCCGGTCCTCGCGCGTGATCCCCTGCCCCCGGATGCGGAATCGCTTGCCCGACGAGGTCCCCGGGGGGATCCGGATGGTGACCTTCTTCTCGTCCAGCGTGGCCACGCGGACCTTGGAGCCGAGGGTCGCCTGGGCGACGTTGAGCGGAAGGGAGGCGATGAGATCCAGCCCTTCGCGCCGGAAGAACCGGTCCGGTTGCACCTGAAAGGTGATCAGCAGGTCGCCCGGCGCTCCACCGGCCGACCCGCGGCCGCCCTGCCCCTTGAGGCGGATCTTCGCGCCGCTGTCGATGCCGGCCGGCACCGTCACCATGAGCTTCTTCCGGGCGCGCACCTCGCCCGCGCCGGCGCAGGTCGGGCACCGTTCACTGGGGACCTGACCGCGCCCCATGCACATCGGGCAGGGCCGGTTGACCGCAAACCCGCCCTGGCCGAACGACACGACGCCCCGGCCCCCGCACTCCGGACAGACCCTGATGGACGCGCCGGGGGCGCCCCCGCTTCCGCCACACGTGCCGCATTCCTCGGTGACCTCGAGGTCCACCGGGATCCTGCCGCCTAACGCGGCGACGCGGAACGGGACCTCGAGCGTGGTCTCGACGGTCTGGCCCTGCTCCGCGCCGCGT
>JABWBJ010000357.1 GCA_013360595.1 Gemmatimonadaceae bacterium
CGAGGACGCCGCGCCGAAGCCGTCACCCGAGCCCTATCGACTGGCGCTGGCCCGGGTGCAGCGCGCCCGGGCCCGCGTCGTCCGCGGGACCGTGGTGGCCATCGAGGACGGCCGGCCAGGCATCCTGTCGGCCCGTGCGGCGGGCGTGGCCTGTGTGGCCGTGGGCGACGTGCCCGCCCATGTGGCGCTCGAAGCGGATGGCTACGTGCCGTCGATCGCCGGCCTCACGGCGGAGCGGCTCCTCTCGCTCGTGGCGCCGCGCATCGAACCGATCGTCTGAGGCGCGCAATGGCTGACGCCGGCGGAACAGCTCCTGGCGGGAGCGAGCGCAGCCGCGACGTGGTACTGCTTGACCGCACGAACCGCCTGCGGCTGCAGCTCACGGGCCCGAAGGCGGCGGAGTCGCTCACCGGGCTCGTCACCAGCGACGTCCTGGCCCTCACGCCCGGGCAGGGCCAGTACAGCGCGGCACTGACTCCCAGGGGCAAGGTGCTGGCGGATCTGCGCATCTTCGCCCGGAGCGACGATCTCCTGATCGACACCGGCGCGGCGTCCGGCCCCGGACTGCTGGCGATGATCCGCAAGTATGTGAATCCGCGGCTGGCCAGGCACGAGGACGTCAGTGCGTCTCTCGGCGACCTCGGCGTCTTCGGTCCGGATGCGCCGGCTCTGCTCCGGACGGTGCTGGGCGACGTGCACCCGGCGGGACTAGCCGATTACTCGCATGTCGAGACGCGGTACTCGGACGCGGCCCTCATGGTGGCGCGCGTTCCGGACTACGGCGTCGATGGGTTCGACCTCATCGCACCGGCCCCTGCGCTCGAGACGCTGCGGCGCGACCTGGAGGCGGCGGGCGCCCGAAGCGTGACCGGCGACGAGTCGCTCGAGGCGGCGCGGATCGAGGCCGGGCGTCCGGTGTGGGGCATCGACATGGACGACACGATGCTCGCTCAGGAGGTCGACCTCGATCGCCTGGGCGCCATCTCGTTCACCAAGGGCTGTTACACCGGTCAGGAGACCGTCGCCCGGGTGCACTACCGCGGGCACGTGAATCGTCACCTGCGGGGGCTTCGGTTCTCGTCGCTCCTGCGTCCGCCCCCGGGCACGGAACTGCGGGATGCCGCCGCGGGGAAGCCGGTGGGGACGGTGCTGAGCGCGGCGGTGTCGCCGTCGCGCGGGCTCGTGGCCCTCGGGTTGATCCGTCGCGAAATCGAACCGGGCGCGCTGGTATACGCGGCCTGGGCTGGGGGCGCGAACGAGGCCGTGGTCGCCGCTCTGCCGTTCGTGACCTGAATGAAACAGCAGCGGGGCGCGACCCGATCGGATCGCGCCCCGCCGCGTTCGGCACGAGCCACCGCCTACATCCTGGTGGTGTCCGTCCGGGCCGAGTCGGCCTTCATTGTCGAGTCCGCCATCGGGGCGGCCGAATCCATGACCGCGGGGGCCGGTGCGGCCGCGGGCGAGTCGGCCATGGGGGCCTCTTCGGACCTGGCACATGCAGCGAGGGACACGACGGCGGCGACCAGAACCAGCTGCTTCATCTTCGACTCCAGGAGAAATGGGGCGTGGGGCGGGCAGCCCGCCGGGGGGCGAGCGTTGGTGGGTCAGGCAATTTACCCACGACGGTGCGGCTGTCAAGCGCGCGAAGTCATCCAAGTTCAATCAGGACATGGTGTTCGCTCGATGCGGAGTGTTCCCGAGCAGCCCGCGCCCCTTCCGCGACCGGGGTCGGGACCCGGCCCGGCCGGCTCCCTGCCCTTCGTTGGGTCCGCCCAGTAGGCTCCACCGAGGGCGCCGCGCCGCGGCGCCGTCACCTAACGACTCACGAACAGCAGCTGTGCCCGCCCTCCCTCGCACTCTTGGCGCCCTCCGCCGCTCGCCCGACGGCGCGCCGGACCGCGTGCTGCGATCCGTTCGCGACGAACTGCGGCAGAACCTGATCGCCCGTCTGCGGGCAGGGACTCGCGTCTTCCCGGGCATCGTTGGCTATGACGACTCGGTCGTTCCGCAGATCGTGAATGCGTTGCTGGCCCGTCATCACTTCATCCTGCTGGGACTGCGCGGGCAGGCCAAGTCACGCCTGCTGCGCGCGCTCGCCTCCCTGCTCGATGACGCGATCCCGGTGGTGGAGGGGAGCGAGGTCAACGACAATCCCTACGCCCCGATCTCCCGCTTTGCGCGCGACCGCCTGGCCGAAGCCGGTGACGACACCCCGATTGCGTGGGTGGACCGGGACGCGCGGTACGTGGAGAAGCTGGCCACGCCGGACGTCACCATCGCCGACATCATCGGCGACGTGGACCCGATCCGGGCCGCGCGCGGGGGGCACGTCCTTTCGGACGAACTGACCATGCATTACGGGATGCTGCCGCGCGCGAACCGGGGCATCTTCGCGCTCAATGAACTCCCCGACCTGGCGGGCAAGATCCAGGTGGGGCTGTTCAACATCATGCAGGAGGGGGACGTCCAGATCAAAGGGTATCCCGTGCGGCTGCCGCTGGATGTGCTGCTCTGCTTCACGGCGAATCCCGAGGACTACACGGCGCGCGGCAAGATCATCACGCCGCTCAAGGACCGCATCGGCAGCGAGATCGCCACGCACTATCCGGAGCGCGTCGAGCTGGGGATGGCGATCACGGCGCAGGAAGCGTGGACCGAGCGCGGCATGGTACCGGTGCGAGTGCCGGACGTCGTGGCCGAAGTGATCGAGCGGGTCGCCTTCGAGGCGCGGACCGACAAGCGGATCGACCGGCGGTCGGGCGTGTCGCAGCGGATGCCCATCTCGCTGCTGGAGGGGGTCGTCTCGAACGCCGAGCGCCGCGCGATCGAGCTGGGTGAGCCCGAGGCCGTGCCGAGGCTGTCGGATCTGTACGCGTCGCTCCCCGCGATCACCGGGAAGCTGGAGCTGGAGTACGAAGGCGAGCTGGTGGGGGCCGCGTCGATTGCGCGCGAGCTGATCCGCCGGGCGGCCGACGCGACATTCCGGGCCCGCGCCGGTGGAGCGAACATGGACGAGCCGGTGATCTGGTTCGATGGCGGGGGCGCGCTGCAGGTCGCGGACGACGTGGGGACCGCGGCCATGCGGGACGCGTTCGCAACCGTGCCGGGCTTGATCGACCTCGTGCATCTGGTCGGGTTGGCGCGCCCGGACGACGCCGCCGCCACCGTTGCCGCCTGCGAGCTGGCACTCGAGACGCTGGTGGCGCGCCGGAAGATCGCGCGGTCCGAGACGGGG
>JABWBJ010000358.1 GCA_013360595.1 Gemmatimonadaceae bacterium
GACGCCTGATTCTCGAAGGGATCGCCGGGCGGTTGCATGCGCTCAGCCCGCTGGCCACGCTCGGCCGCGGCTATGCCGTCCTCACCGCGGCCGATGGAACGCCGGTGACGTCGGTGCTTGCCCTGGCGCCGGGCGATCGGTTCGTGGCGCGACTCCACGACGGTCGGGTGGCCGCCCGCGCCGAGTCCATTGAATCGCCACCCGGGGAGGATCGATGACGTTCGAGCAGCGCGTCCAGCGCCTCGAGGAGATCGTCCAGGCGCTCGAATCCCGGGACATCAGCTTGGAGCAGGGGCTCAAGCTCTTCGAAGAGGGGATCGCCTGCCTTCGAGACGCCACCGCGGACCTTTCCCGCGTCGAGGCATCGGTGCAGATCCTCCGGCAGCATGCGGACGGGGTCATCGAGGCGACGGACTTGCGTGGCTGACGCCGCGTCCGGGTCGGTGGAGTCAGCCGACCGTGCGTTGGTGGAGGCGGCCATCGCCGCCTGTTGCGCCGAGGATCTCGACGGAGTGGCGCCCCGCGTCGCGGCCGCGATCCGGTACTCGCTGCTGGGGCAGGGGAAGCGCTTTCGCGGCCTGCTGGTCATGGCCTCCTTCCGGGCCGCGGGGGGGGCGGGCGATGCGGCTGGGTTGGCCGCCGCGGTGGAGGTCGTTCACGCGTACTCGTTGATCCACGACGATCTGCCCTCCATGGACAACGACGACCTCCGGCGGGGTCGCCCGACCGTCCATCGGGCGTTCGACGTCGCGACCGCGACCGCCGCCGGCGTGGCCATGGTGCCTCTGGCCGCGATGTGCGCGCATCGAGCCGCCAGCCGGATCGTCCCGAACGCCGAGGTCGGCGCCATCCTCGAGGAACTCATGCGCGCCGCGGGCGCCGGCGGGATGATCGGCGGCCAGTTGCTCGACCTGCGCGCGGAGGGCCGGGCGCTGAGCCTGGCCGAACTGGAGCGTGTACACCGGGCCAAGACGGGTCAGCTGATCATGGCGTCTGCCCGCATCGGGGCACTCGCCGCCCGGGCCGACGACCTTAGACTGGCCGCCTTCACCCGGTTCGGGGACGCGCTCGGCCTGGCGTACCAGATCTCCGACGATGTCCTGGACGTGACGGGGACCAGCGACCAGCTCGGGAAGACCGCCGGGAAGGACGCGGCGTCCTCCAAGAGCACCTATCCCAGCATCCTGGGCGTGGACGGGGCGCGGAATCGGGCGCAGTCGCTCGTCGAGGAGGCATGCCGCGTCCTCACGGTCGCAGGATGCCTGACGCCGGACCTGGACCGACTGGCCCGGCATGTCGTCGAGCGACGCTCCTGAGCAGTAGATTCCGGTACAGGCAGCGCGCCGCTTGAAACAGCGGCCAATCGCAGGTGCGAACTGCTCTGTGCTCTCCGCTCTCTCCCGTCCCATGCTCGAACGAATCGCATCACCCACCGACCTGCGGGCGCTCTCCCGGGACGAGCTGCGCGTCCTGGCCGACGAGATGCGGGCGCGGCTCATCGATGTCTGTTCGCGAACGGGCGGCCACATCGGGGCCGGCCTCGGTGTGGTGGAGCTGACCATCGCCCTCCACTATGTCTTCGATACCCCGCACGATCAGCTCGTGTGGGACGTCGGGCACCAGGGATACCCGCACAAGCTGCTGACCGGCCGGAATCACCGGATGGATACGCTGCGCCAGGAGGATGGCCTCTCCGGGTTCCTCAAGCGCAGCGAGAGCGAGTACGACGTGTTCGGCGCCGGACACGCCGCCACCTCGATCTCGGCCGCGCTTGGCATTGCCGCCGGCCGCGACCTTCGCGGCGAGTCGTGCAAGGTCGTGGCCGTGCTCGGCGACGGTGCGCTCACCAGCGGCCTCGCGTACGAGGGGCTCAACAACGCCGGACACTCCGGACGCGACCTGGTCGTCATTCTCAACGACAACGAGATGTCGATCGCGCCGAACGTGGGCGCGATGTCCAAGTACCTCACCTCGATCCAGCGGAACCCGCTCTACAATCGGATCCGCGCCCGGATCGGCGACGTCCTGGAAGGGCACCCGTCCCTCAACACGCTGATCCGGAAGTGGGAGGAGAGCGTCAAGTCGTTCCTCACGCCCGGGGTGTTGTTCGAGGAACTGGGTTTCCGGTACTTCGGCCCGATCGACGGCCACGACCTCGGCAGCCTGATCGACACACTCGCGCCCGTCCGCACCATGACCGGCCCGCGCCTGGTGCACGTGGTGACGCAGAAGGGAAAGGGCTTCCCGGCCGGTGAGCACGTCGAGAAGTGGCACGCGCTGCCGCCCGGTCACGACCCCGCGACCGGCAAGCAGGTCCGGACCGGGTCGGGCAATCCCAACTACACGACAGTCTTCGGGCGGGGACTCAGCGAGCTGATGGCCGAACGGGAGGACGTGGTCGCGATCACCGCGGCGATGCCCAGCGGGACCGGCACGTCGGTGGTGGCGCGCAGCCATCCCGCGCGGTTCTTCGATGTCGGCATCGCGGAGGGACATGCGGTCACGTTCGCGGCCGGCCTGGCGACGCGCGGATTGCGCCCCGTCGCGGCCATCTACTCCACGTTCCTGCAGCGCGCCTACGACAGCATCGTTCACGACGTGGCGATCCAGCGGCTCCCGGTCACGTTCTGCCTCGACCGCGCGGGACTGGTGGGCGAGGACGGCGAGACGCACATGGGGCTGTACGACATCGCGTACCTGCTGGCCATCCCCGGCGTGACGGTCACGGCTCCGAAGGACTCGCGCGAGATGCTGGCGCTCTTGCGCACTGCCGTCGGGCACGATGGGCCGTTCAGTCTGCGCTACCCGCGCGATACGGCGCCAGATCTCGCGCCGGCGATGGCCGAGATCGAAGCCGTGCCGTACGGCACATGGGAGTTGCTGCGGCACGGAAGCGAGGTCGCGATCCTGGCCGTCGGGACCATGGTGCAGCCGGCGCTCCAGGCGGCCGAGTCGCTGGCCGTCGAGGGGTTTGACCCGACCGTCGTCAACTGCCGCTTCATGAAGCCCTACGACGCCCTCACCCTGTCCACGATCCTGGCCGAGCACCGGCAGGTGCTGGTGGTGGAGGAGGGCACCGTGATCAACGGATTCGGGGCCTACCTCGCGTCGGTCGTCGAGCGCCTGGAGCCTTCGGTGCGCGTGGTGGCGCATGGGGTTCCCGACCGCATCGTTCCCGCCGCGTCCCGCGCGCGCCAGCTCGCGCTCTGCGGGCTGGACGCCGCCGGGATTGCC
>JABWBJ010000018.1 GCA_013360595.1 Gemmatimonadaceae bacterium
CGACGATCGCCGTCACCGCGCCTCGGAGCGCGGTGGTGTCGAGCTCCGAGGTGAGCAGCAGCGGGGCGTCGCCGGGCAGGTTGAGGAGCTGCTTGAGCGCGATGTCGGCCAGCTCGCGGTCGCTCCGCGCCTGCAGGAGGGCGGGCTCGAGGTTGGCGCGATCGACGCGCGCCTTGAGCAGGTCATAACGAGACGCGCGCCCGGCCCGCTCGAGCTGCTGCACCTGCGCCAGCCGGGCGTCGGCCAGGGCGGCATTCCCTTCCTGGATCTCCACCAGCTGCCGGGCGAGGATGGCGTCGAGGTAGGCCGTGTACGACTGGAGCGTCAGGCGCGAGCGGGTCTCGGCGAGCGTCTGGCGGGACGCCTCGCGCGCGTCGTTGGCGGCGCGCATGCCGGCGAAGATGCGCCCACCCTGGAAGATCGGTTGCGTGAGCGCGAGCGTGGAAACCCAGGTGTAGTTCTGTCCGAAGATCGACCCGCTGACGATGGTGGCGCGGGCATTCCGCGTCTGCTGCGTGTAGCTGCCGCGGAGGTTGAGCGCGGGAAGGCCGGCGGCGCGGGCCTGCGTCACCTGCGCTTCGGTGACGTCGAGCTGCGCCATGCCGATCCGGATCTCGTCGGACTCGCGCAGGACGCGCGTGAGCGCATCCCCTACGGACAGGCGGATGGTATCGGCGCGCTGCGCGCCGGCCGGCGCGAAGGGCGCGAGGAGCAGCAGTGCAGCGAGAAACGGGCCCCGAATCATGGTGATGGACTACGCCATGGCACACGGGATCGTTGGACGATCGGGACGGCCTAAGTTAAGTGCGTGCAGAGCGTTGTGCGCCCGGCGACCCGCGCCCGGTCGAGCGCGCCGTGGGCCCGGGGCCAACACTCAGTGCGGGGACGAGAACGCCGCCGAGCTGATCGCAGCAGTGGCGCAGATGCAAGCGGCGCCTATGTTTGCGCGGTTCGCTCCCGCGACCCCTGGCGCTGGGCGCGCTTGGCGCTCGACCCTCGGCCCCGACCCTGTGTCCCTCACCACCCTCGACTGGTTCCTCGTCATCGGCCTCACGGCGATCTCCTTCGTTCCGGCCCTGCTGCTGGCGCGCCGGGGCGGGTCGAGCTCGGCGGAGTTCTTCACGTCGGGGCGGGCGGCGCCGTGGTGGCTGGTCGGGGTGTCGATGGTCGCGACGACGTTCTCGACCGACACGCCGAACCTCGTCACCAATCTCGTGCGCGAGAAGGGGGTCGCGAACAACTGGGCCTGGTGGGCCTTCCTGCTCACCGGGATGATGACGGTCTTCTTCTACGCGCGGCTCTGGCGGCGGTCGGGTGTGCTGACCGACCTCGAGTTCTACGAGATCCGCTATTCGGGGAAGGCGGCGTCGGTAGTGCGCGGGTTTCGCGCCGTGTACCTGGGGCTCGTGTTCAACTGTTTCATCATGGCCTCGGTGAACCTGGCGGCGGTGAAGATCGCGAACCTGGTGCTTGGCTGGCCGATGGACCAGACGCTGATCGTCTGCGCGGTGCTCAACGTGGCGTTCGCCGCGACGTCGGGGCTGTGGGGCGTGCTGGTGACGGACTTCATCCAGTTCGGGATCGCGATGACGGGGGCGTTCGCCACCGCGTTCTATGCGCTCGATCATCCGTCGGTCGGCGGGCTGGCGAATCTGATCGCGAAGTCGGACCCGGCGACGCTCGCGCTGCTGCCCGATTTCGGCGACTGGGGACTGACACTGACCGTGCTCATCATTCCGCTCACGATCCAGTGGTGGTCGGTCTGGTATCCGGGGGCCGAGCCGGGTGGCGGGAGCTACATCGCGCAGCGGATGCTGGCGGCGCGGAGCGAGGGAGACGCGCTCAAGGGGACGCTCTTCTTCAACTTCGCGCACTACGCGTTGCGCCCCTGGCCGTGGATTCTCGTGGCCCTGGCGTCGATGATCGTGTACCCGCAGCTGTCGGACATCCAGGCGGCCTTTCCGGGCATGGATCCGGCGCTCCTGGGGCACGACATCGCGTATCCGGCGATGCTCAAGTTCCTTCCGGCGGGCTTCCTCGGGCTGATGGTCGCGGGGCTGCTCGCCGCCTACGTGTCGACGATCGCCACGCATCTCAACTGGGGGACGTCGTACCTCGTCCACGACCTGTATCGCCGCTTCCTCGCCCCCGGGCTCACGGAGCGGCAGTACGTGCTGGCCGGGCGGGTGGTGACGGCGCTGCTGATGGTGGCGGCGGCGCTGCTCACCCGGGTGCTCGACTCGGCGCGGGAGAGCTTCGAGCTGCTCCTGTCGATCGGCGCCGGGACGGGGCTGCTCTACCTGCTCCGCTGGTTCTGGTGGCGCGTGAACGCGTACAGCGAAGTGGCGGCGATGGCGGCGTCGTTCGTCGTGTCGTTAGGCCTGTTCATCGCCCGGAAGAACGGACTCCAGATGGAGTCGCACGTCGCCCTGATGCTGACGGTGGGCGTGACCACGGCGGCCTGGGTGGTCGCCACGCTGGTGACCCGCCCGGCCGATCGCGCGACGCTCGTCGGGTTCTACCGGCTGGTCCGGCCCGCCGGGCCCGGGTGGGCGGACATCCGGCGCGAGGCGGGCGTGGGCCCGGCCACGGACTCCATGGCCCAGTCCCTGCTGGGCTGGGTCCTCGGCTGCCTCTTCGTGTACGCGGCGCTGTTCGGGACCGGCAGCTACATCTACGGGCGGACGGCGCAGGCCGTGGTGTGGACCCTGGTGTTCGTCGTCAGCGCCGCCGGGCTGATCCGGCTCCTGCCGGCAATGTGGGGGAAGGCAGGCGGCGCCGGCGCGCCAGGCACCGGCCCCCTCTGACCCGATTGAACTCTGTACCCTGTCCCATCGAACCCTGTACCCCGAACCCTGTACCCTGCCCCCATGAAGGCCGTCATTCTCGCGCGCGGGCTCGGCACCCGGATGCGCCGGGCCGACGACGGCGCGGCGCTGAACGACGCGCAACGCGCGGCCGCCGAGGCAGGCGTGAAGGCGATGATGCCGCTCGAACAGGGGCGTCCGTTCCTGCACTTCGTCATCAGCGCGCTGGCCGACGCCGGCGTCCACGAAATCTGCCTCGTGGTGGCGCCCGATGCGGCCGCCATCCAGCGGCACTTCCATTTCGAGCTCACGCTGCGCCGCGTGCGCATCGCGTTCGCCGTGCAGCCGGAACCGCGCGGGACGGCCGATGCGCTGGCGGCCGCGGAAGGGTTCACGAAGGGCGAGCGCTTCCTCGCGCTCAACGCCGACAACTACTACCCGGTGGAGGCGTATCGCGGGCTGGCGGCCTTACCCGGCGCCGGCGTCGCCGGATTCGACCGCGTCGCGCTGGTGCGGCAGGGCAACATCCCCCTCGACCGGATTCGCCACTACGCCCTGCTGAAGACCGGTCCCGATGGCCGCCTCGTGGACGTGGTCGAGAAGCCTGACGAGCGCACCTGGGCGGCGATGGGCGACGAGGCGCTGGTCAGCATGAACCTGTGGGCCTTCACGCCGGCGATCTTCGAGGCCTGCCGGCGGATCGCTCCGTCCGCGCGCGGCGAACTCGAACTCCCCGATGCCGTCCGCCTGGCCATCCGCGAGCTGGGACTGGCCATCGACGTGGTACCCTGCAAGGCGCCGGTGTTCGACCTGTCCTCGCGCGCCGACGTCTCGACGGTGTCGGCGCTCCTCAAGGGCGCGCGGGTCGTGCTCTGAGAAGACCGCAGAATCTCCGGAGTGGACCACATTTGGTAAGAGTGACGCGCGAGATTACTGCCGCACGGGCCGTCATCCCCCACTTTCTCGCGCCGCTCCCGAATGTTCGAGACCGCACCGCTGGTCCACGCTGGACTCTCTGAAGCCGAAGCGGCGAACAAGGCCGCGCGCTTCCAGGCGGCCGACGAAGCGCTCGACCGTCTCGGCACCGATCGCCGCGAGCGATGGTCGTTGTGGGTCCCCGGCCGCATCGAGGTGCTGGGGAAGCACACCGACTACGCGGGCGGGCGCAGCCTGGTCTGCGCGCTGGAGCGGGGCCTCGCGGTGCGCGTGGCGGCGCGCCGCGACAATCTGGTCCGCGTCCGCTCGCTGGACCGCCTGTCGACCTTCGAGACGTCGCTCACCGTCACCGCCTCGGGCGAACCGGGCGCCTGGAACCAGTACGTGGCCACCGTGGTCCGGCGCGTGGCGCTCAACTTCAGCGACGTGACCCGGGGGGCCGACATCGTCCTCTCCGGCGACCTGCCGGCCGACGCCGGGATGAGCAGTTCGAGCGCGCTGGTGGTGGCGGTCTTCATCGCCCTGTCGAAGTCCAACGAGCTCCGGAGCCACGTCACGTTCCGCAGCACGATCTCCTCGAGCGAGGAGCTGGCGGCATACCTGGGCGCGGTGGAGAACGGGCTCGCCTTCCGGCAGCTGGGCGCCGGCGTGGGCGTGGGGACCTACGGCGGGAACCAGGATCACACGGCGATCCTCTGCAGCGAGCCGGGGCAGGTCGCTCGCTATTCGTGGGACCCGCTCAAGCGCGAGACGCTGGTCCCGGTTCCGGCGGGGCACGTCTTCGCGCTCGGCGCGTCCGGAGTGCACGCGCCCAAGGCCGGGGCGGCGATGGCCAAGTACAACAAGGTGTCCCTGGCGGCGCGCAAGCTGCTCGAGTTGTGGAACCAGGATTCGGGGCGTGCCGACACCAGCCTCGGGGCGGCGCTGGCGGTGCCGGAAGCGGGGGAACGTCTGATCGCGCTATCCGGGCGTCCCAGCGTGGACCACTTCGCCCCCGGCTACCTGCGGGGGCGCCTGGCGCAGTTCGTGGCCGAGACGTTCGACATCATCCCGGTGGCCACCGACGCGCTCACCCGCGGCGATCTGGCCGAGTTCGGGAGCGTGGTGGACCAGTCCCAGGAGCTGGCGGAGCGGAACCTCGAGAACCAGGTCCCCGAGACCGTGACCTTGCAGCGTTCCGCTCGTGAACTGGGAGCGGTGGCCGCGTCGGCCTTCGGGGCGGGGTTTGGCGGCAGCGTCTGGGCATTGGTGCCCGAGCCGGACGGCGACCGATTCCTGCGGGCGTGGAAGTCGCGGTACGAAGAGCGGCATCCCGGGCCGGCGAGGGAGGCGGCGTTCTTTCTCTCGAGGGCGGGGCCGCACGCGTACCAGTTCTGAGCGATGAGCGATGAGCAGTGGAGCGATGAGCGATGAGCGATGAGATGACAGTCTGCATGGTCCACGATTCACGCTTCGCCGTTCACCTCTTCTGATGCTCGCCGCCGTTCGGTCGCTTCGCCGCAGTCCGGGATTTACGGCCGTCGCCGTCGTGTCGCTCGGGCTGGCGCTGGGCCTGGTGGCGGCGGTCTTTGGGCTGGTGGACGCGATCCGGCATCCCGTGACCGTGACGGAGAAGCCCGAGCGGCTCTTCCAGGTCCGGTACAGCGGGGACGGTGCCGCCGGAAGAGTTACCGCGGCCAACCACGTCGAGGTTCTCGAGCGGTCGATCCGGTCGGTCGAGGGCTTGGCCTGGTACGCGCACGCGCCCGGCGAGATGCTGTCGCACGGGGACCTCGTCGCCCAGGGACACGGCCTGCAGGTGAGCGCGAACTACTTCGCGCTGCTCGGCGTCAGGCCGATCGCCGGCCGACTCTTCACGCCGGCGCTGGCCGCCGACGACCAGCCGGCGAGCGTCGTGATCAGCGAGCAGCTGTGGGTCGCGCTCTTTGACCGCGAGTCACGCCTCGACCGCCTCTCGCTCCGCATCGAGTCCGGCACGGCCTCGGGCCGGCGCCAGGTGGTGGGCGTCGTCCCCGCCGAGTTCATGGTGGAGAGCGGCGCCAACTTCTGGATTCCGATGCCGGCGAACGCCCCCGCATTCACCGAGCGGGCCGGAAACCTGCAACTGGTCGCCCGGCTGCGCCCGACCGCCGCGATCGACTCGCTCAATGCCGATTTCAAGGTGGCCGCCGCCTACATGACGGACGTACACGGCACCGGGCGGCGGGCGTTCACGTACCGCGCCGTGCCGATGCTCCGGGACGGGTACGACCTGCGCGCGATGCACTGGCTCCTCGTCGGCGCCGGGTTCGCCGTACTGGCGATCGCGTGCGCCAATCTCGCGAATCTCATCCTCGCCCGGGGACTCGCCAGGCGGCGCGACCGGGCCGTGCGCCTCTCGCTCGGCGCGCGCCGGGCGGACCTCATCCGGGACGTCCTCGCCGAGTGCGTCCTGCTGTCGCTGGCGGGCGTGGCCCTGGGACTCGTTGCCGCCGCGTGGGGATTCGACCTGTTGCGCGGCACGCTGCCGGAGCAGAACCCCGTGATCGGCGGCTTCGTGCTCACCATGAACTGGCGTGTGATCGCGCTGTCCTCCGCGGCCGCGGTGACCGCGGCGCTGATCTTCGGCCTGCTCCCGGCCGGGCGACTCTCGGACGTCAACCTCGCCGAGAGCATCAAGGAGGCGTCGGGGACGACCACCGCGCGCCGGCATGGGCGCTTCTCGGCGCTCGTCATCGGACAGGTCGCCCTGTCACTGGCGCTGCTCACGGGGGTGTCGCTGCTGTTGCGGGCCTCGCGCGCTACGCAGCGCTTCGACTTCGGATTCGATGCGCGTCGGCTGGTGGAGGTCTGGGTAGCGCCCGCCTGGCGGAGCGCAGCCGACACGGCGCTCGAGAAGCGGCTGGCCCTTGCCGCCGCGACCGAGACGCGACTGCAGCAGTTCGGCGAGATCGAGGCCGTGGCGTGGCGGGCCGGCAGCGGCATCCGGAACCCGGTGCTGACGGTCGAGCGGTCCGGTGGCGGGTATCGGTCGCGCTTCCTGCGCGGATTCACCACAGGCAGCCCGAACCTCCTGCGGACCATCGGCATCCCCGTCATTCGCGGACGCGACTTCCTCGATTCGGACGTCCTCGGCGACGGCTCGGTGATCGTGGACTCGGCGACCGCCCTCCGGCTGTGGGGAAGCGACGATCCCGTCGGGAAGCTCGTGAAGTTCGCCCCGGAGGACCGGATCGCGCCGTGGTACCGGGTCGTCGGCGTTGCGCGGACCATCCGGCCCGCGATGCCTACCTTTGCCGGCGAAGAGCTGGAGCCGCAGGTGTACCTCGTGTCGAAGGACGTCCCCGGGCACCGCAGCTTCGTGGTGCGCGCGACCGCGGATACGATCCCGTCCCTGCGAACGGCGATCCTCCGCAGGATGCGCGACATCGTCCCGCCCGGCGGGTCGGTGGGTGTGCGGGGATTCGATGACGCACGCCAGGAGATGATCCGGAGCCAGCTCGCGCTCTCGCGGCTCTTCGGCGCGTTCGGCGTGATGTCGCTGGCGTTGTGCGCCCTGGGGATGTACAGCGTGCTGTCGTACGCGGTGTCGCAGCGGCTGCGCGAGCTGGGCATCCGCGTGGCGCTGGGCGCGACGAGGCGGCGGATCTTCCTGGACGTTCTCCATGACGGCGCGGTCCTGGTGATCGCGGGGACGGCGTCAGGCGGCATCGCAACGATCTGGACGAATCGGCTGGTGGACCCGTACATCGGGCTCCTGTATCACGTGGACGCGGTGGCGCTGGTGACAGCGGAGGCGGTGCTGGTCGGGGTGGCGCTGGCGGCGATGCTGCGGCCGGCGGTTCGGGCGACCCGGGCGGATCCGGTGGAGGTGCTGCGAGCGGTGTAGTCGAGGGCAGGGTTCAGGGTGCGGGGTGCGGGGTACAGGGGGCTCAGTGCTGAGGGCTGGGGCTGGGGGCTGGGGGCTGGGGCTGGGGCTGGGGCTGGGGCTGGGGCTGGAGCTGGTGCTGGTGCTGGGGCTGGGGTGTGCTGCCGGCCACGCTCGCCGCGGACGCATCGCGCCATTCGCATGGACCTGCGGTCGTCAGGGCCTTGCGCGTCCGCGGAACGCCCACACACGGCACGGGCTCTCGTGCGAACGATCGCGCGGGAGAAACGTGAGGCTCCTCGCCGCCGATCCGCGCTGGATCCGCCGTCCTTCGTCCCTGGCCATCGAACGTCTGGAGGCGATTCGCGTCCCGGTCCTGGTCCTCCTGGGAGACGCGGATCCCACCGAGAGCAGCGACGCCGCGCGGCTCCTCGGCGAGCGCATCCGGGGTTCGGCCGTGGAGCGATTCGCCCGGTGCGCCACCTGCTGCCCCTGGACTGTGCGCCCGATGTGCGCACCGCCATCCGGCGATTCCTCGTCCGGTTCCGAGGGCATTCGCCCGGGTTGGCGGTCCGGCCGGAGCGTGGTATCGTCCTCACGCCCCCATCCACGCCTACGCGTTCTTCCATGGACCGCCGGGATCTTCTGAAGTCGGCCGCCGCCGCCGGCGCCGGCCTCGCGCTCACGCACCTGGGCGCCGACGACGCCCACGCCGAGCCAGGCCCGAGTCACGATTCGCCAGTCGCGATGCGCGACTCGATGGCCGGCGTCCCGTTCGATCGGCATGAGACAGTGCGCATCGCGATCGTCGGCACGGGCCTTCGCGGCCGGAGCCTGCTCAACGAGTGGCTCGGGGTGGACCAGGTACGCATCACCGCGCTCTGCGACATCGTGCCGGAGAAGGTCGAACGGGCGAAGCAGATGATGCAGCGCGCCGGGCACACGTACGAACCCGCGGTCTACACGGACGGCGAGCGGGCCTTCGAAGCGCTCTGCCTCCGCGACGACATCGACCTCGTCTACACGGCGACCCCGTGGCAATGGCACGTGCCGGTCTGCCTGGCAGCCATGAAGGCGGGGAAGCACGCGGCCACCGAGGTGCCGGCCGCGCTGACGCTTGACGAGTGCTGGGAACTCGTGAACACGTCGGAGCGGACCCGCCGCCACTGCATCATGATGGAGAACTGCAACTACGGCTACAACGAGTTGCTCGTGCTGCAGATGGTGCGGGCGGGGCTGTTCGGCGAGATCAAGGCCGGCGCCGCCGCCTACAACCACGACCTGCGCGCCATCCTGTTCGAGAACCGCGACGAGGGACTCTGGCGCCGCGCGCCCCACACCAGGCGCCACGGGAACCTCTACCCCACGCACGGCCTCGGGCCGGTCGCGTTCTACATGGATATCAACCGCGGCGACCGGTTCGACTACCTCGTCTCGATGAGCACCGAGGAGTTCGGTCTGACGGAATGGCGAGCGGCCCACGAGCCGAAGGACTCACCGAAATGGCAGGAGCGGTACGTGGCCGGCGATCTCAATCGCTCGCTCATCAGGACCGTGAAGGGCCGGGTCATCCTGCTCGAGCACGACGTGGTGAGCCCGCGTCCGTACAGCCGGATCAACAGCGTCCAGGGAACGAAGGGCATCTTCGAGGACTACCCGCCGCGGATCTATTTCGATGGCCCGGCGGCGAACCACCGCTGGAAGGCGATCGACGAGTACCGCGCCGAGCACGAGCACCCGCTCTGGCGGACGTTAGGCGAGAAGGCGCGGAGCGGCGGCCACGGCGGCATGGATTACGTGATGGCGTGGCGGCTGGTGCAGTGCCTTCGCGAGGGACTCCCGCCGGACCTGGACGTCTACGACGCGGCCGCCTGGAGCGCGCCGTTCCCGCTCTCCGAGCGCTCGGTGCAGAGCCGCGGGCGGTCGGTGGACTTCCCCGACTTCACGCGCGGGCGGTGGCGCGAGCCCCGGCGGAGCCTGTGAGATCATCGCCGCCGGCCCGGTCGAGCGCGTCGTGAACGGGAATCCCGCTGGCCGCATGGCCGCCGGATCGTGGCGTACTCCATTCATCTGATGAAAAGCCCGAAGGGAAGCGAGCCGAACCCGCTCTTCTTCCGGTCCCGCGCCGAGTATCGTGCGTGGCTGGAGAAGCACCATGATCGTGCGACGGAGCTCTGGATCGGCAACTGGAAGAAGGCAACCGGAAAGCCGAGCCTGACGTGGCAGGAGACCGTGGACGAGTGCCTGTGCTTCGGCTGGATCGACGGGATCCGGAAGCGCATCGACGCCGACTCCTTCAAGCAGCGTGTGACCCCGCGGCGCGCGCGGAGCATCTGGAGCAGGATCAACGTTGCCCGGGTCGCGGTGCTGACCGCCGAAGGCCGGATGCATCCGCGGGGAATCGCCGAGTTCGAGCGGCGCCGCGCAACAGCCATTTACTCGTATGAGCAGACGGACCGGCAGGGGCTCGACGCGAAGCATGAGGCGCTCCTGCGGAAGAACCGGAAGGCGTGGGCCTTCTTCCAGTCGCAACCACCCGGATATCGGAAGACGGCTGGCTGGTACGTGATGAGCGCCAAGCGGGACGAGACTCGGCTGCGGCGGCTGGCCGCGCTGATTCGGGACTCCGCCGCCGGGCGACGGCTCGGGCTCCTGGCTGCGGCCACTCCGCGAAGACCGGCTCGCCGGAAGGCCAACTGAAGAAGCGAGTGACCGCGGATGAGGAGAGGCGGTGCCTCGCCCGGATCGAGACCGGCGGCGACTTGCGTCATTCCGCGGCGACTTGCTGTTTCCCTTTGTCTCCCAGGAGGTTGAACAGCGAGCGACCGCGGGTGCAGCGGATCGTGACGACGCTGTACCCCACCCCCGTCGAGAATCCGCGGCCATTCGCGTCAATCCGCGGCGACTCGTTGTTGTTCCTGCCTTTTTGGGGAACAGCGAATGACCGCGGGTGCAGCGGATCGTGACGACCCTGCGCCCACCCTGGTCGAACATCCGCGGCGATTCGCGTCAATCCGCGGCGACTTGTTGTTATTCCAGCCTTCTTTGGAATAAAGCGAGTGACCGCGGGTGCAGCGGATCGTGACGACCCTGTGCCCGCCCTGGTCGAGAATCCGCGACCATTCGCGTCCATCCGCGGCGACTCGTTGTTATTCCTGCCCTTTTTGGGGAACAGCGAATGACCGCGGGTGCAGCGGATCGTGACGACCCTGCGCCCACCCTGGTCGAGAGATCCGCGGCGATTCGCGTCACTCCGCGGCGACTCGTTGTTATTCCTGCCTTTTTGGGGAACAGAGAGTGACCGCGGGTGCAGCGGATCGTGACGACCCGCGCCCACCCTGGTCGAGAGATCCGCGGCGATTCGCGTCACTCCGCGGCGACTCGTTGTTATTCCTGCCTTTTGGGGAACAGCGAGTGACCGCGGGTGCAGCGGATCGTGACGACCCTGTGCCCGCCCTGGTCGAGAATCCGCGGCCATTCGCGTCAATCCGCGGCGACTCGTTGTTATTCCTGCCTTTTTGGGGAACAGCGAGTGACCGCGGGTGCAGCGGGTCGTGACGACCCTGCACCCCACCCTGGTCGAGAATCCGCGGCGATTCGCGTCAATCCGCGGCGACTCGTTGTTATTCCTGCCCTTTTTGGGGAACAGCGAATGACCGCGGGTGCGGCGGGTCGTGACGACGCTGTACCCCACCCTGGTCGAGGATCCGCGGCCATTCGCGTCACTCCGCGGCGACTCGTTGTTATTCCTGCCTTCTTGGGGAACAGCGAGTGACCGCGGGTGCAGCGGATCGTGACGACCCGCGCCCACCCTGGTCGAGAGATCCGCGGCGATTCGCGTCACTCCGCGGCGACTCGCTGTTCCACCCTCGCCTTTTGGGGAACGGCGAGTGACGGCTGATCGGCACGACCCGGCATACCCTCCCGAGCATCCGCGGCGATTCGCGTCACTCCGCGGCGACTCGCTGTTCCACCCTCGCCTTTGGGGTATCGGCGTGTGACCGCGGGTGCACCAGATCAGCGCGAATCCGCTCCCCGGCCCATCCGCGTGATCCGGATCCGCGGCCCTGCTGGAAACGCCCGGAGGGGTTCCCGGGTCTAAGCCGACGTGACCCTCGCCCCTGCATATTGAAGGGCAGCCGTCCCGTCGCCCCAACCCTCACGAGAACCCGTGTCGATCCTGTGCCTCCTGCGCCGAGCCCTGGCGCTTGCCGTAACGCTGGCCGCCTGGGCGCTTCCGTCGGCCGCTCAGCAGACCACCGACGTCATTCGGGGCCGCGTGACCGGCCCGGACAACCGCCCGATCGAGGGCGTCCAGGTCACCGCCACGTCGGTCTCCGGCGGCGTCAATCGGACGACCCGAACGAACGCCGACGGCCGGTTCACCATCACGTTCCCGGGCGGCGACGGCGACTACATCGTAACGATGAACCGGATCGGGTATGCCCAACGCCGGTTCCAGGTGAAGCGCACCGCCGACCAGGACATCCTCGTCGCGGACGCCCGGATGAATCTCGCCGCGCAGGACCTGGAGGGCGTGGTGGTCCAGGGGGAGCGCGCCCGCGTCAATCGCAACAGCACGATCCCCGACGTGGGTGGCACCGAGCGCCCCGTGAACGTCACGGCGCTGAGCGCGGACCAGCAGGGCGACCTCGCGGCGATGGCGGCGTCCCTGCCCGGCGTGACGCTCATCCCCGGCAGCGATGGCGACCCGTCAGGCTATTCCGTCCTCGGCCTGACCCAGGACCAGAACAATACCACCCTCAACGGACTCGATTTCGGCGGCTCGAACATCCCCCGCGACGCCCAGGTGATGTCGTCGCTGGTCACCGCGCCGTACGACGTGTCTCGCGGCGGCTTCTCCGGCGGGCAGATGAACATCCGGACGCGCAGCGGGACCAACTTCAAGCTGCGAAACGCGAGCCTCAACCTCGACTCGCCCTCCCTGCAGTGGACCGACCCCGCCGCGCGCGACCTCGGCCAGCAGTTCTCGAACCTCTCGCTCGGCGGCAGCGTCGCCGGCCCGATCAGGTACGACGCGTCGTACTACAACTTCTCGTACCAGCTGGGCCGGAACGCGCGCGACTACCAGACGCTCCTCAACACCGGCAGCGCCGGACTCCAGGCGGCCGGCGTGGCCGCCGACTCGGTGGGCCGCCTGCTCGGCATCCTCGGCGGCTACCAGATCCCGGCCACGGTCGGCGGGATTCCGAACGACCGCCTGGTGGACAACGGCAACATCCTGGGGGCCGTCGACTTCGCGCCGCCGTCCTCCACGAGCGGACAGGCCTTCAACCTCACGTTCAGCGGCAACTGGAATCGCCAGGACCCGCTCTTCGGATCGGTCACGGACCTGCCGGCGCGGAACGGCGACCGCCTGAGCTGGGGAGGCGGTCTCCAGGCGCGGCACACGAACTTCTACGGCTTCTTCCTCAGCGAGACGTCGCTGGGGCTCAGCGGGTCGCATAACGCGGGCTCGGCGTACCTCGACCTCCCGGCCGGCTCGGTGCGCGTGAACTCCGACTTCGACGACGGGACCTCGAGCGTGCGGCTCCTGGGCTTCGGCGGGAGTCCGCTGGCCGGCACGTCGCAGTCGTCGTTCAACGTGTCGTTCAACAATGCGCTGTCCTGGTTCAGCCTCGACAACCGCCACCGCTGGAAGCTCACCACCGAACTGCGGCGCGACTCGTATGCGCAGGACATGACCACGAACCGGCTGGGGACCTTCACCTACAACTCCCTGGCCGACCTCGCCGCCAACCAGCCGGCGTCGTACACCCGCTCGCTCTCGCCCCGCACGCGCGAAGGGAGCCTGGTCGTGGGCGCGATCTCGCTCGGGGACTCGTATCGCCGCAGCAACGACCTCCAGATCCAGTACGGCGTCCGGATCGACGCCAACCGGTTCGGCGCCCGGCCCCTGCGGAATCCGAAGATCGAGGAAGTGTTCGGCGTGCGGAACGACGTGGTCCCGAACCGCCTCTACGTCAGCCCCCGGATCGGATTCTCGTGGACCTACGGCACGGCGGCCCAGGTGGCCGCGTTCGAGGGCGCGATGCGCGGACCGCGCGCGGTGGTCCGCGGCGGCATCGGCCTGTTCCAGAACGCGCCGGGCACGCAGCTCATCGGCAACGCGATCGACAACACCGGACTCCCCAGCGGCGTGCAGCAGCTGACCTGCGTCGGTTCGGCCACTCCGATCCCGGACTGGGACCTGTATCTCGCCAACCCGCTCGCCGTCCCCGACCAGTGCGCCGACGGGACCACCGGCACCCCCTTCGCCAACTCGGCGCCTAACGTGTCGCTGTTCGACGAGGCGTACCGGTCGCAGAAGAGCCTGCGGACGAACCTGAGCTGGACCGGCGCCATCCCCGGCAACCGGTTCACGACCACCGTCGAAGCGACGTACTCGCGGAACATGCACCAGGCCGGCAGCGTGGACCTCAATTTCGACCCCACCACGCGCTTCTCCCTGGACAACGAGGATGGACGCCCGGTCTTCGTGTCGCCGACGAGCATCGTGCCACAGACCGGCGCGATCGCGTCCGGCGCCGGCCGGAAGTCGAGCCTGTTCTCGCGGGTGACGCAGCAGAAGTCGGACCTCTGGAGCGAGAGCCGGCAGCTCAGCGTCCGGCTCTCGCCGATGACCTTCTCCACGCGCTTCTCGTGGGGGCTGTCGTACGTGCTGTCGGACGTGCGCGAGCAGTTCCGCGGGTTCAGTTCGACGGCGGGCAACCCCCTCGACGTCGAGGTCGGTCCCGCCGCGTTCAACTCGCGCCACCAGCTGTCGTACAACATCGGCTACAACCTGTTCGACGTGGTGCGCATCAACTGGTCCGGCTCCTTCCGGTCGGGCGTGCCGTACACGCCGACGATCGTGGGTGACGTGAACGGCGACGGGTACTCGAACGATCGCGCGTTCGTGTTCGACCCGGCCACCACGGCCGACGCCGCGATCGCCGCCCAGATGCAGCAGCTGATCGGCAGCGTCACCGGCGGCGCGAAGGACTGCCTCGTCAGGCAACTCGGCCAGCTGGCCGGGCGCGCGAGCTGCACCGGCCCCTGGACCCAGTCGGCGGTGCTGTCCCTGTCGTTCAATCCGGTGAAGGTCTGGATGCCGCAGCGGGCCACCATCTCCTTCCAGATCGCGAACCCCCTGGGGGCGGCCGATCTCATGTTCAACGGCTCGGACGATCTGCGCGGCTGGGGCCAGGTGCGCACGCCGGAACAGGCGCTGCTGTACGTGCGCGGATTCAACCCCGCGACGCAGCGGTACACCTACGAGGTCAACCAGCGCTTCGGCAACACGACCCCGGCCCTCACCGCCACGCGCGCCCCCGTGCGCGTGACGGCCATGATCCGCATGGACCTCGGCCCGTCGCGCGAGTGGCAGAACCTGTCGATGCAGCTCGACCGCGGCCGCACCTTGCGCGGGAACAAGGTGCCGGAGGCCATGATCAAGGCGATGTTCGGCACCGGGGGGATCCCGAATCCGATCGCCCAGATTCTCCGCCAGGCCGACACCCTCAAACTGACCGGCCTCCAGGCCGACAGCCTGGCGACCATGAACCGTTCCTACGTCATCCGGCTCGACTCGATCTGGACGCCCGTGGCCCGGGAATGGGCGGCGCTTCCGGACACCTACGACAAGCGACGCGTACAGGACCGGTACGTGGCCGCGCGCCGGGCGTCGGTCGATCTGCTCGTCCGGCTGTCGCCGGTGATCAAGCAGCTGCTCACGCAGGACCAGCTCCGCAAGCTTCCGGCGTTCATTGCCAGCTACCTGGACACGCGCTACCTGGCGATGGTGCGGTCGGGAACCCAGGGTGCGGCCTCGCCGTTCGGCTTCGCGGGCGCCGAAATGATGGTGCCGGCAGCGGCCGGTGGCGGCGCGACGGTGATTATTCGTTAGGAGGGTGGGAAGACGGGAGAGGGTGGGGAGGGCGGGTTTGGCCACGAATTCACGATTCACGATTCCCGATTCACGAGGCCCCATGCAGAGATACGCACTGCTCGCCGTCGTCCTGGTTTCGGCGCCGCTGGCCGGCCAGAGCCTTCCCCCCGTGCGCCCCGTGGGCCCCACGGTGGCCAGGTCCACCGAGCCGATGGGCAGCGTGTCGCAGGTCCTGTCCCTGCCGGGCGGCCGAGTGCTCATCAACGAC
Source organism: Gemmatimonadaceae bacterium (assembly GCA_013360595.1). Classification (GTDB taxonomy): domain Bacteria; phylum Gemmatimonadota; class Gemmatimonadetes; order Gemmatimonadales; family Gemmatimonadaceae; genus JABWBJ01. The sequence goes on from JABWBJ010000018.1 coordinate 15,750, forward strand.
ATCCTCCGGCGCCGAGTTCTCCTGACGGATTCGTCGTTCACCGTGCTCGCCGTCGTCGCGGACTCCACGAGCAGCACGGCGAACGCCTACGGAGGCCGGTCGGGCGGCCTGCTGCCCTATCGCGGTGATTCGGCGCTCTTCGTCGACCCGTCGTCGATGTCGATGCTGGTCATCGATCCCGCCGGCCAGATCCGCCGCGTGATGTCGGCGCCGCGGCCGCAGGACGTGAACAACCTCATCGGGGGACCGAACGGGAACCCCGGCTTCGATGCCCGGGGCCGCCTCGTCTACCGGGCCCAGCCCGCGTTCCGCATGGCGGCGCCGCGCGGCGGTGGCACGCCGGTGCTACCCGAATTCCCCGACTCCGCACCGGTCGTGCGATTCGACCTCGCCACCCGCTCGCTCGATACGGCCGGGTTCTTCAGGATCAACCGACCCAACATGACGGTGACCCAGCTGCCGAACGGCGGGATGTCGGTCACGTCGAAGATCAACCCGATCCCGACGGTCGACGACTGGGCCCTCCTGGCCGATGGCACCATCGCGTTCGTGCGCGGGAGCGACTATCGGATCGACTGGGTGCGGCCCGATGGCACCAGGGAGTCGGGACCGAAGATCCCGTACGAGTGGCAGCGGCTGGACGATGACGGGAAGGCCGCCCTGCTGGATTCGGCCATGAAGGCGATGGAGCAGCAGCGCGAGATGGCGATGCGCGGCGGAGGCCCGGGCGGCGCGCCGACGATGGTGATGATGGGGCCCGGCGGCGCGGCCGGCGTCGAGATGATGGTTCGCGGCGGGGTCGCCGGCGGGCGGGACCCCTGGTTCGGCCCCCGGTGGGAGATCCGCTCCCTGCCGGAGATGGACCGGGCCATGGAGGAGATGCGCCGCCGCATGGCGGAG
>JABWBJ010000359.1 GCA_013360595.1 Gemmatimonadaceae bacterium
GGGTACAGGGTACAGGGTACAGGGTACAGGGTACCGGTACAGTAAAGGGGAGAGGGTGCAGGTAACGACGGGGTGCCGGTGCGCCGCTGCGCCGGGGGCCGGTGCGCCGGGGGGCCGGTTCGCCCGGAACCGCCCGCTTCCCTCCGCCTGTGGCCTCGGCCTACTCGCTCGCCGCCAGGGCTCCCGTGTGGCGCGCGTAGAACGCCATGCGCGCGTCGTCGCTCCCCGCCGAACTCGTCAGGAACTGCTGGAGCGCGTCGGCCAGCTCGAAGCCCGTCTGGTACCGTTCGTCGGCCGACTTGGCGAGGCACTTCATCACCACGGCCGACAGGTCGGCGGGAACGCGCGAGTCCACCACGTCGGGGGCGACCGCCGTCTCGTGCACCTGCTTGTAGCCCACCGAGTACGAATCGGCGCCATCGAAGGGCGGGATGCCGACGAGCATCTCGTAGAGCATGACGCCGACCGCGTACAGGTCGCTGCGTCCGTCCACCATCCGGCCCATCGCCTGTTCCGGCGACATGTAGTGCGGCGTGCCCATGGCCCGCCCGGTCTTCGTCAGGCGCCCGTGGAACCGGGCCGTCGCGATCCCGAAGTCGGTGATCATCGCGTGACCGTCTTCGTCGAACAGGACGTTGTCGGGCTTGACGTCCCGGTGGATGATCCCGCGGCGGTGCGCGTAGTCGAGCGCGGTCGCCACCTGGCCGCTGATCGACGCCGCCTTCACGGCCGGCACCGTACGGTCCCGCACCAGCAGGTCCGCGAGCGACCCGCCGGCCAGGTACGGCATCACGATGTACACCGTGTCGCCCAGCGCACCGTAGTCCACGATGGCGCAGATGTGGGGGTGGAGCAGCTGGCTGGCCGCCTCGGCTTCACGCCGGAATCGCTCGCGCATCTCGGGATCGCGCGCCAGATGCTGGTGCAGCACCTTCACGACCAGCGGCCGCTCGAGCACGGCGTGGAGCGCGTAGTAGACATGCGCCATCCCCCCGCTCCCCAGCCGGCGGAGAATGCGGTACCGGCCTCCGGTCGCCTTGCGGACGAGGGAGATTTCCGGATCCGGCGGCTCGCGCGGCACCTCACGCAGCTCGGGAAGCTCCCCCTTGCAGCGCAGGCACTTCACCGCGCGAGCGCGATTCCACGTTCCACAGGTGGGACAGAACATCAGCGGATCGCGTGAAGGCAGGTTGGCGGCCAGGCAGCGGCACGGGTCACACGCCCGGCGGCGGAGCCTTGCCCATTCGGCCGAAGCCGCCGGGTCACGCCTGACGAGGCGGAGATACGGCTAGCCATTGAGATCCAGCCTCACGAAATCGTAGGCCGGCCAGGGCCCGGTCTGTTCGAACTTGAGGTCCGGGAGCCGCCGCTGCTCCTCCTTCACGAGCCCGCTGAACTGCGCCCACTGCTCGCGCTCGATGAGGAAGGCCCCCTGCGCGCCCCGCTCGGTCCGGCGGCCATGCGTCTCGATCGGCACGAACGCCACGGCCTGGCGCTTGAGCACGCGGAACGAATCGAAGGCCGTCACCTCGAGGTCGGCGCCGCGCGCCCGGTGCTCCACGGTGTCCCACCCCGTCCCCAGCGCCGCCGGCGTCACGCGCACGCGCGCCACCTGCCGGTCGTGGAGGTACCGGAGCGCATCCGCGAGCGTGAAGTAGTGCAGCTCGAGCCAGGCGAGCAGCGCCTCCCGCGAGCGGAAGACGGTCCCGTACGGCGCCGGGACCACGGCGCCGCAGGCGAAGGCGCCTTCCACCACCTCGCGATAGGCGGCGATGGCGCTGTCCGTCGCCTCGGCCGTCGCGAAGTCCGGCGTGGCGCGGATCACGGCGCTCACGTCCCGATAGTCGACCGTTTCCGCGTCGGCGACGCGCAGCGGCGGCCGGCCCTCCCGCGAAACGATGCCGCAGAGAGTGATCGCCGCTTGCCGGGGACGATGGCCCCGCTTCAGGAACCCGCTCACGCATCCCTCCCGCTGGCGCGGTCTGGTTCGTTAGGCATGCCGGTCGCGCCGGCCGGACCCGCGTCCGGTGCCGGCGTCGCTGCGCCTGGCCGCTCCAGATTATCGATCAAGGAATGGCGTTGCGTGAGGGGGAACACCGGTCCCGGTGCAGGATCCGGCCACCGGCCCGTAAGTGCAGCGCGTACATGCAATTGGACGATTCAGAAGGTCCCTGTTTTCGCGTCGCGCGGGTGCCACAGTCGGGCGGTCCCGCGCCGTGCCGAAAGTGGTCAGAAGGGTGACAGTTCGAGCCGCTGCACCCCGTCGGTCAGCGCCCCGGCTCGCCTGACCCCGCCGGGAAGGCGGGCCCGGCCGGGCCCAGCGCGCGCAGCATCGCCACCGAGGCCGCTCCGACGCGCTCCGGCACGTACCCGCCCTCGAGCGACGCGACCAGGCGCCCACCATTCCACGGCTCGGCCCGCGCCACCAGCCACGCCGTGAGCTCGGCGATGTGATCGATCTCGAGCGTGAACCCGCCGAGCGGATCGCCGGCGAGGCAGTCGAACCCGGCCGATACGAGCACGAGGCCGGGGACGAAGTCGCGGCTCGCGTCCTCGACCGCCCGCTGCAGGGCCGCGACGCAGGCGCCGGCCTCCACTCCCCCCGGCAGCGGCACGTTCCAGACGTTGCGATGCGGTCCCCGGTCGGCGGCGGCGCCGGTCCCCGGATACCACGGCGACTGGTGCATCGAGACGAACCGGATTGCCGGATCGTGCTCCACGAGCGCCTGCGTCCCGTTCCCGTGATGCACGTCCCAGTCCACGATGAGGACACGCTCCACGCCGTGACGGGCGCGAGCATAGTGGGCGGCGATCGCGACGTTCCCGAAAAGGCAGAAGCCCATCCCCCGGTCGCGGAGCGCGTGGTGCCCCGGCGGACGGACGGCGCAGAAGGATCTCGTCGCTGACGTCACCGCCAGGTCGACACCGTCGAGCACACACCCGACGGCCGCGGTGGCCGCGTCCCATGAGCCCTCGCTGACCACCGTGTCCGGATCCAGCAGGCCGCCGCCGCTCGCGCTCAGTGCCCGCACGTGCTCCACGTAGCGCGGCTCGTGCGCGAGCGCGATCTCCTCGGGCGTGGCGTGGCGCCCCTTGAGCTGCCGGAGGGCGTGGTACAGCTCCACGTCCTGATGCAGAGCACGCGGGATCGCCCGCAGCCGCCCCACATGCTCCGGGTGCCGCCAGCCGGTGTCGTGGCGCCCGCAGTCGGCGTGGGAGAGGT
>JABWBJ010000360.1 GCA_013360595.1 Gemmatimonadaceae bacterium
GGTGCTGCGCCGCGAGCTGGGGGAAGCCGACTACCGCCGCACCGAGGCGTCGTGGCGGGAGGCAGGATCGCCGGGCGCCACCGTGGTCGTGGCGGCCACCCGCCGCGAGCTCGTCGTCGATGTCTCCGTGTTCGGGCGCGCCCTGCACGGCACGACGCCGCTGGCGGAGAACCCGCTGGACAACGAGCATCCGGACGTCAACTGTGACGGCGTGCAGATCCACCTGAAACTGGAGACCGCCGCCGGCGCCGCCGCGGCGACATGGTTGCTGGTGCCGGAAGGAACAGGGGCCGGGGACGACGAACGCGTGCGCTTGTCGGCGCGGGATGCGGCGGCGGGGTCGCGCGTCCACGCCACATGGCGTCCGCTGGATCGGGGCTGGCGCCTGGTGGCGCGCATTGAACGCGCCGGACTTCCGGGCGTCCCCACGGCCGTGGATGTCCTCGTCAACGAGCGGCCACCCGCCCGCGAACGACGGCGCGGCCAACTCGTCCTGAGCGGAGCGAACGGCGAATGGGCGTACCTGCGCGGAGACCGGCAGCCGCTCGACCGGCTCATTCCCATCGTCATCCGCGATGAGTGAGTCGGCTCTCGCGCGCATCCGCGTCGTGCTGCATGAGACGCAGGACCTGGTGAACGTGGCGGCGGTCGTCCGGGCGATGAAGAACATGGGCCTGTCGGACCTGCGCCTGGTGAACGCGGTGGCGCTCGACGCCTGGCGGGTGCAGGGGATCGCCCATGACACGGCGGACGTGCTCGAGCGGACGCGCGAGCAGGCGACGCTGTCCGAGGCGATCGACGACTGCGTGCTCGTCGCCGCGTTCACGGCCAGGCATCGTGCGGCACGATGGGCGATCGCGACGCCCCGCGAAGTGACGCCACGGCTCCTGGAAGCGACGCAGGACGGGCCGGTCGCGCTCCTGTTCGGTCGCGAGGATCGCGGCCTCCCCAACGACGCCCTCGACCGCGCTCACGTCCACGTCTCGATCCCCACCACCGCGTACGCGTCGCTCAACCTGGCGCAGGCCGTCATGGTGGCGCTGTATGAACTCCACGTCGCGGCCGGCGACGCGACCCGCGCCCGCAAGCCACCGCGCAAGGACGCCCCGCCGCCGGCGGTGGTGGAGCTGGAGCGGTTTCACCAGGACGTCGAGGCGGCGCTCACCGCCATCGACTTCTTCAAGACCCGCTATCCGGAGCACGTGCTGCGCTCCGTGCGGTCCCTGGTCGCGCGCGCCGGACCGAACGCCCGGGAGCTCTCGCTGCTGCGGGCGATGGCGATCGAGGTCGTGCGCTACCTCGAACGCGTCAGACGCGGACTGCGCTCGGGCGAGAGCGAGCCGCCGGGCGCGCCGTAGCGGGCCGGGCCGCGCGTTCGGTCCGGGTCCGGAATCCCATCTCCCCTCGCCCATCTCCGGTCTCATATTACGCCATGCCTTTCGGTCGACTCTTCCGCGGCAAGCCGGAGGAACCTGCCCCGACGCGAGACCCCGCGGCGGACGACCTCGAAGCGCCCGACGCCGATCCGGCCGACGAGGTCCCGCCCGAGTGGGACGACGCCGGCGCCGATCTCGATCGCTCGTGGCGGCGCCGGGCCGCCGACGCGATTCCCGGCGGAAGTTCCACCGGCAGCAAGCAGCCGGACTCGCTCTACGGGACCGGCAACGAGGTCGGCCCCACGCACTTCACCCGGGCGCTCGGCTGCCGCCTGACGACGGCGGGCGAAGCGACGCTCATCGATTGCACGATGGCCCTGGGGTCGGTCACGATCGGCTACGGGGATGAACGCATCGTGCGCGCTGCCATCACCGCCGCCGCGAACGGGAACGTCGCCGGCCTCGCCCACACGGCGGAAGTGGAACTGGCGGAGCGGCTGGGGGACGTCATTCCGTGCGCCGAACAGGTGCGGTTCTTCAAGAGCGGTGGCGAGGCCGTCGCCGCCGCGGTCCGCGTGGCGCGAACGGCGACCGGCCGCTCGCGGGTGGTGGGAAGCGGATACTTCGGCTGGCAGGACTGGTGCGCGGCGTCCCCGGGCGTCCCCGAAGGCACGCGGCGGGACTACACCGCCGTGCCGTTCAACGATGTCCAGGCGCTGGAGACCGCCTGCCGCGCGGCGGGGCGCGATCTGGCCGCCGTGGTCCTGGAGCCCGTCGTGGAACGGCTGCCTGACGAGCAGTGGCTCGCCCGGGCGCGCGCCCTGTGCGACGAGTTCGGCGCCGTCCTCGTGTTCGACGAGATGAAGACCGGTTTCCGCCTGGCGCGCGCGGGCTACCAGGAGGTCTCCGGCGTCACGCCGGACCTGGCGACCTTCGGCAAGGCGATGTCGGCCGGCTTTCCGCTGGCGGCGCTGGCCGGCAGGCGCGACATCATGGAGGCGGCGGGGCGCACATGGATCTCGTCCACCCTCGCCGGCGAATCCATGGCGATCGCCGCGGCGCTTGCGGTCCTCGAGATCTACGAGGAGGACCCCGAGCTGTGCGCGACCCTGGCGCGCGTGGGCGCGTCCATGCGCGCCGCGGTGGCGTCCGCGGTGGCGGCGAGCGGCGTTCCGGGAACGACCGTCACGGGACCGGACCCGATGTGGCTGGTGCGCTTCGAGGATCCCGCGATCGAACGAGGGTTCCTGGAAGCGGCGGCGGCGGAGGGCGTGCTGTTCAAGCGGGGCGCCTGCAACTACGCCGCGCTGGCGCATGACGACGACGAGATCTTCATCGAGATCGAGCGCGCAGCCAGCTCGGCCCTCGTCACCGTCATGCACGAGCGCGAGGCGTGAGCGGCGTGGCGGCGCCGCCGCTGGGGGGCCCCGGTCCGCTGATCGACGTCCATGCGCACTTCTACCAGGAGGGGTGCGGCCGGGCGAACTGGCGCGCGCTCAACGCCTCGCGTCTGGCCGCGGGCGACCGGATCGGCGTGACCTGGCATGTCGGATCCGTGCTCGGCAGCTGGGGGGCGACCTCCCCGACCTACTTCCAGTCCCCGGCCGACACGGTCTCGGGCAATGACGCGATGCTCGCCATGCAGGCGGCGGAACCGCGCCGCGTTCGGGCCTGGGCCGCCGTCAACCCGAACGATCAGACCCTGGCCCTGTCGGAGCTGGAGCGTTGCGTGGCCCGGGAGGCGGGGGCGATCGGCTCGTGCCCCGCGATCATGAACGCCATCGTCGACGCGCTCTCCGAGTTCGGCATCCGGCATTTCGACATGCCGGCGACGCCCGA
>JABWBJ010000361.1 GCA_013360595.1 Gemmatimonadaceae bacterium
GGTCGCCGCCGCCCGTGACGGAGACCGGATCCTCGTCCGGCCGGGCACCTACCGGGAGCCGACCGTCGTCGTGACCCGCCGCGTCCGCATCGAGGGCGACGACGGCGCAGTGCTGGACGGCGAGGGCGCCCGCGCCCTCCTGCTGGTGCAGGCGAACGACGTGGTCGTCCGCGGGCTCACCTTCCGGAACACGGGGGCGAGCCAGGTCGAGGACCGGGCAGCCCTCAAGGTCGCGGATGCGCGCGGTTGCGTCGTCGAGGCCAATCGCTTCGAGGACGCCTTCTTCGGCATCTACCTGCAGCGGACGAGCGGGTGCATCGTCCGCGGGAACACGCTCGTGGGCTCCAGCCGCCGGCAGACGCTGGGCGGCAACGGGATCCATGTCTGGCAGAGCACGCACGTCACGATCGCCGACAATCGCGTCAACGGCCACCGCGACGGCATCTACTTCGAGTTCATCACCAACGGCACGGTGCGCGGGAACACGAGCGCGGGGAACCAGCGGTATGGTCTCCACTTCATGTTCTCCGACGACTGCGTGTACGACGGCAACGAGTTTCGCGACAACGAATCGGGCGTCGCGGTGATGTACACGCGCCGGGTGACGATGACCCGCAATACCTTCGCGCGGAACTGGGGGGGCGCCGCGTACGGCCTCCTGCTCAAGGACATCAGCGACAGCGAGATCCGCGACAACCGGTTCATCGAGAACACGGTCGGGCTCTATCTCGAGGGCGCGAACCGGAACCAGGTGACCGGGAACCTGTTCCGGTCGAACGGCTGGGCCCTGCGGGTGCTCGCCAACGCGCAGGAGAACGTCGTATCGGACAACACGTTTCAGGGGAACTCGTTCGACGTGGGCACGAACTCCCGCCAGAACTTCAGCACCTTCCGCGAGAACACCTGGGATCGCTACCGCGGATACGACCTGGACCGCGACGGCTACGGCGACGTCCCGCACGCGCCGGTGCGGCTCTTCGCGCTGGTGGTGGAGCAGACGCCCCCGGCCCTCATCCTCCTCCGCAGCGCCATCGTGGACCTGCTCGACTTCGCCGAGCGCGTGATGCCGATGCTGACGCCGCGGACGCTCGTGGATGAACGGCCGAGGATGAGCGCCAGGCAGGCGCCAGGCGCCGGGGATAGCGCGGCGTTACGTCGCCCCGCGCGAGACACGGGCCGCGGCCGATGATCACGGCCCGGGGGATCCGCAAGCGGTTCGGCCGCCTGACCGTGCTGAACGGCGTGGACCTCGACGTCGCGCGCGGGGCCGTGACGGCGATCGTGGGTCCGAACGCGTCGGGCAAGACGACGTTCAACCGGATCATCCTCGGGCTCGTGCGCGCCGACGCCGGCGAGATGCACTTCGACGGGCAGCGGTTGAACGGCGACGCGGGATACCGGCGCCGGATCGGCTACATGCCGCAGATCGCCCGGTACCCGGACAACCTCACCGGGCGCGACGTCATGGCCATGCTCCGGGACGTGCGCGGCAAGGACACGCCGCGCGACGAGGAGCTGATCGAGACGCTGCAGCTGGGTGCGGTGCTCGACACGCCGCTGCGGGTGCTGTCCGGCGGCACGCGACAGCGGATCAACGCAGCGCTCGCCTTCCTCTTTCGCCCCGAGCTGCTGATCCTGGACGAGCCGACGGCCGGCCTCGACCCCATTTCGGCCGGCGCGCTGAAGGACCGGATCCGCCGGGAGCGCGATGCCGGGCGCGCCCTGATCGTGACGTCGCACGTGCTGAGTGAACTGGACGAGATCGCCGATCGCATCGCCTTCCTGCTCGACGGCCAGTTCCAGTTCGATGGAACACGCGACGAGCTGCTCCGGTCCACCGCACAACCGACGCTCGAACGCGCGATCGCACACCTGATGGCCGCGCGGGCAGGAGCGGGCGCATGAGCACGATCCTCAAGGTCGTCCGGTACGAGCTGCAGAACGTCGTCCGCAACCGGTGGGTGATCGGCTATGCGCTGCTCTTCCTGATCACCACGGAGCTGCTCCTCCGGCTCGGCGGGAGCACGCCCCGGGCCCTGCTCAGCCTGCTGAACCTCGTGGTCCTGCTCATTCCGCTGGTGACGATCGTCTTCGGGACGATCTACTGGCACGGCGCGCGCGAGTTCACCGAGCTCCTCCTCGCCCAGCCGGTCCCCCGCGGCGCGCTCTTCCACGGGCTCTTCGCCGGGCTCGTCCTTCCGCTGTCGGCGGCGTTCATCCTCGGCGTGGCGCTCCCGCTGCTGCCGCGAGGAGGCCTCGGAACCGACGCGGCACCGCTGCTGGTCCTGATGCTCGTGGCGGGGGTGGCGCTCACGGCGGTCTTCGGCGCCCTGGCGACCCTGATCGCCGGCCTCGTGGACGACCGGCTCAGGGCGTTAGGTCTGGCCCTGGCCGTGTGGGCCGTGATGACGCTGGCCTGGGACGGGCTCATCCTGTGGGTGACGGTGGCCTTCGCCGACCGCCCGCTGGAGCAGCCGCTGCTCGTGATGACGTTCCTGAATCCGGTCGATCTGGCCCGGGTGCTCCTGATCCTGCGGCTGGACGTGTCGGCCATGATGGGGTACACCGGCGCCGTGTTCTCGCGCGTGCTGGGCGGGACGGCGGGGACGCTCTTCGCGGTGGCCGGACTCGCCATCTGGGCTCTCGTGCCGGGCCTGCTCGCCCTCCGCGCGTTCAAGCGGAGAGACTTCTAAGAGCGTCGAGCGCCGAGCGCCCGGCACTCAGGGATCAGCCCCGCCTTCCGGCCATCGTCGCCTGTTGCGCATCGCTGATCTCCACGACCAGCGACCCGCAGGTCAGGCTGCCTTCGGCGAGGGCCAGCTCAGCCGCCGGTATCGCGACCGCCGGCAGCCCGGTGGCGCGCGCCAGGCGCTCCGCGGTCCGCGGAAAGGCCGCGGGGACGAGCGTGACCGCGCCGAGCCACAGAACGTTGGCAGCCTGCGGCTCGGCCGGATCCACCCGGACGATGTCCCAGCCGTCGAGTTCGGAGACATCGAGCCATTCCGGGTTGACCACCACCGTTCGCGGTCCGGCCCGCGTCGCCGCCGATTTGAGGTGGAGGCATCCCGACACGCGGACGCCGCGGACCCGGTAGCCGAGCGACGACAGGAGGGCCGACAGCTGCGCCACGGCGTCGGCGCTGGTGCGGGTGGTGAGCCCGGCCAGCACGTCGCGGCCGAG
>JABWBJ010000362.1 GCA_013360595.1 Gemmatimonadaceae bacterium
GTTGTGTGGCGTCCTTGCGTCCTGCCGGTCGGAGTTTCTCGCATGGTGCGTTCTCTCAGGTGGATCATTCCTCTGTGCGTCGTCGTCGGAGGCGTGGCGGGCGCCGGGGGCCCGGAAGGGCGTAGCCGGCGCCTTCCGGGCGCTACTCCGCCTTCGTGTCGGGCTGGTCGGACTCTCTGGCCTTCTCGTCGGCCCGCGCCTGGGCCTCCTCGGCCTTGCGGGCGAGCTTGGCGTCCTGCTTCTGCTTGCGCGCGAGTTCCTTCATGCGCTTCTCGAATCCGTAGTTGGGCTTTCGCGCCACGTGGTTCCCGGTCGGGGGTCAGGTTCTCTCGGACAGGTCGGCAACCCGGCTGTCCGGCGGGCTGGCGTCGATGATCCGGCAGGCCATCTGCCAGCACGCGACGGTCGCATCGCGTTCATTGGGGTACAGGTCGGGCCCGCTGAACGCGCGCAGCGAGCCCAGGCGGCCGATGGTGACGTCGAGCGTCCAGAGCCCGGTGCCGCGCACCTGGAACGTCCGCGGAGTGAGGGTGAAGCCCTTGTAGAGCCGCGGGTGTTCCAAAGGACCGCCGGGTGGGGGGTACTGAAAGCTAGCAGGCGGCCAGCGCCCGAGCGCCCCGTCGGCGATTTCCTCATGGCCAATCATTCGGCTTTCACTCCACCGTTGTTCGCGCTACACTCTCCGCACTCACGGTCATTCACGAGGGACCGACATGCTGCGTGTCCATGGACGAATCGCGGTGGCCGCCACGGCCGCGCTGCTGACGCTCACCGGGGCCGCCTGGTATGGCCCGGGACTCCTGCGGCCGCTGGCCGGACCCGGGCCGGCGGTCGCCATCGACTCCATCCTGCATCGGACCTACCGGTGGCGGCTCATCGGCCCCGACAAGGGGGGCCGGTCGATCGGCGTGAGTGGCGTGCGCGGACGCCCCAACGAGGCGTACTTCGGCGCGGTGGGCGGCGGGCTCTGGAAGACGACCAATGGTGGCGACGACTGGGTTCCGGTCACGGATGGACAGATCGGGTCGACGTCGGTGGGCGCCGTTGCCGTCTCCGAGTCGCATCCCGACGTCGTCTACATCGGCACCGGAGAGGTCTGCATCCGCGGCAACATCATCCCGGGCGACGGCGTCTACAAGTCCACTGACGCCGGGAAGACCTGGACCAAGGTCGGGTTCAGCGACAAGCAGAACATCGCCGAGATCCGCATCCACCCGACCAATCCGGACATCGTCTGGGTGGCGGCGTTCGGATTCCACTCGGCGCCGAATCCCGAGCGCGGCGTCTTCAAGACGACCGATGGCGGCCGGACCTGGCGCAAGGTTCTCTATCGCGACGACAAGACGGGCGCGGTCGATATCTCCGTCGATCGCAGCGACCCGCGCGTGCTCTATGCCGCGCTCTGGGAGGCCTTCCGCAAGGAATACACGATGTCGAGCGGCGGTCCCGGAAGCGGGCTCTTCAAGTCCGTGGATGGCGGCGAGACCTGGACCGAGATCACGCGCCGGCCCGGTCTGCCGGCGGGCGTGGTGGGCCGCATCGGCGTCGACGTCAGCGGCGCCGACCCCAACCGGGTGTACGCCCTGATCGAGAACGAGAACGGCGGGCTCTATGTGTCGAACGACGCCGGATCGACGTGGGCGCTCGTCAACGCCAACCGCAGCATCCGCCAGCGCGCGTTCTACTACACGCACGTCACCGCCGATCCGAAGAATCGCGACGTCGTGTACGTCCTCAACACATCGCTCTTCAAGTCCACCGACGGCGGGCGGACCCTCACGAACGTCGGCGGGGGCACGCACGGGGACCATCACGACCTGTGGGTCGACCCTGACAATACCGACCATCTGGTGAACGGCAACGACGGCGGCGGCGCGGTGTCGATGCGGGGCGGGTCCGGCTCCTGGTCGAACCAGAACATCCCGACGGCCCAGTTCTACCACGTCATCACGACGGGGCACGTTCCGTTCCACGTGTGCGGGTCGCAACAGGACAACAGCACGGCCTGCGTGCCGAGCGCGCCGGTCTTCGGCGGGCGCGGCGGCGGTGGCGGGAACGCGGGATCGGCGGCGCTGGGTCCGCGCTTCCCCTCGTACGCGGTCGGCGGCGGCGAACCGGGATACATCGCGCCGGATCCGAAGGACATCGACGTCTTCTTCGCGGGCACGAACAACGGCGGCTTCATGACGCGCTACAACCGGAAGACCGGACAGCTGCGCGAGGTGAACCCGTATCCGCGCCAGTACCAGGGCGAGCCGTCGAGCGCGGTGAAGGAGCGGTGGCAGTGGACCTACCCGATCATCTTCTCGCCGGTGGACTCGAATCTGCTGTTCACCTCGTCGCAGCGGGTCTGGAAGACGACGAACGGCGGACAGTCGTGGGAGCCCATCTCGCCCGATCTCAGCCGGCACCTGCCCGAGACGATGGGCCCGTCGGGCGGGCCGATCACGCACGACATGAACTGGCCCGAGATCTACGCCGTGGTCTTCTCGCTGGCGCCGGGGAAGCGCGACGTGAACGTGATCTGGGCCGGGACGGACGACGGCCTGGTGCACGTGACGCGCGACGGCGGCCGGACGTGGACCAACGTGACTCCGCGTGACATGCCCGAGCTGGGCCGCGTGAGCCAGATCGACGCGTCGGCCTTCAACGACGGGACAGCCTACGTGGCGGTCAAGCGTCCGCTCCTGGACGACATGGCGCCCTACATCTTCCGAACGCACGACTTCGGCCGCACCTGGACGAAGATCGTCAACGGCATCCTGCCGAACGATTACGTGCACACGGTGCGCGAGGACCCGACGCGCCGGGGCCTCATCTACGCCGGCACGCGTTTCGGCGTGTACCTCTCCTACGACGATGGCGCGAACTGGGAGTCGATCTCGTTCGACCTCCCCCGCGTGCCGGTCAACGACATGATCGTCGAGAAGAACGCGCTCGTGCTCGGCACGCACGGCCGCTCCTTCTACGTGCTCGACAACATCGAGCCGCTGCGGCAGATGACGCCGCAGATCTCGGCCTCGCCCGATCCGTATCTGTTCCGGCCGGCCACTGCGATCCGGTCCGGGGGCCCGGCCCTGGTCCAGTACTGGCTGAAGCGGCCGGCGCAGAGCCTGTCGATCGAGGTCGTGGACGCGGCCGGCCGCACGGCGTGGACGGCCGCGGGGGCCTGGC
>JABWBJ010000363.1 GCA_013360595.1 Gemmatimonadaceae bacterium
CGGATCAGAGCGCGCCGATTTCCGGGTAGCGCCGGAAGAGCCACCAGCCGAACGCCAGCATCGCCACCGCGGCGCCGCCGATCGCCCACTGGACGCCCACGACCCCGGCCACCGCGCCGGCGGTGAAGGCGCCCAGCACCTGCGGCAGTCCGACGACGATCAGCGAGTAGATCGACATCAGGCGCCCGCGGTACTCGTCAGGCACCATGGTCTGCAGGAGGCCGTTCGCGACCGCGTTGTTCACGATCATGAGGAATCCGGTGGCGAGGAGGATCGGCCAGGCCAGCGACGGAATGCGGATGAACGACAGCGCCAGCAGCAGCGCGGCATACGAGAGGGACGTGCGCCTGACGAGCGGTCCCCGCCGGATGTGGAGGCCGGCCCCGGCCAGGGCCAGCGCACCGGCGAGCCCCCCGACCCCCAGCACCGAGAGCATGACGCCGTATCCGCCGGCCCCCAGCCCGAGCCGGTCGCGCGCCAGCACCGGCATCAGCGCGATGTACGGCACGCCAAGCACCGAAAAGACCGTCACCAGTTCCAGCACCGCGCGCACCGGCCGATGGCTCGCCGCATACGCCAGACCCTGGCGGATCTGCTGCACCGGCGCCCCCGGCATGCGCGGCGGGTGCCAGGGCGGGAGCCGCACCCGCGAGAGGCCCGCCAGCACCGTGAGGTAGCTGAGCGCGTTCACCGCAAAGCACCAGGCCATCCCGAAGTGCGCAATGAGGAAGGCCCCCAGCGCCGGACCGAGAATCCGCGCCAGGTTGAACCCGCTCGAATTCAGCGCGATGGCGTCCCGGAGGTCGTCGCGGCCCACCAGGTCGATCATGAGGGCCTGGCGCGCCGGGATCTCGACGCTGGCGACGGCACCGCCGAACAGCGCGAGGCCAATGAGCGCGCCTACGGTGACGTGACCCGTCCAGGTCAGCCACCAGAGCAGGACCGCCTCGCACAGGAGCAGCGCCTGCGCCACGGTGACCAGCCGGAGCTTGTTCTCCCGGTCGACGAGCACGCCGGCGTGGAGCGAGAACAGCAGGATGGGCAGCGACCCCGATGCCACGACCACACCGACGACGAACGCGCTGTTGGAGAGGTCGAGGGCAAGCCACCCGATCGCCATCGACTGCATCCACGATCCCACCAGCGACAGCGTCTGCCCGATCCAGAACGCCCGGAAGTTCCGGTGCGTGACCAGGACGCGAAACGGATTGAAGCGGACGAGAGCGGACACGGGCGAGGCGCAAGCAGAGAAAGCAGAATCGACAACCGACGCGCGGCGCCGGCCGGCTGCGGCCCCGCCGGGCCAGCCGCGGACGCCGAACGTTATCGCTCCGGCGGCTTCCGTGAACCGGATGGCCGCCCACCAGCGCCGCCCCATGCTCCGGTTCCGATTCCCCCTTTCCCATGTCCCATGCCCGCCGGCTGCGTACCTTACGGAGTGCGCTCGCACACCTACTCCCGGTTCGTTCCGGAGGACGGAGACGCGGTCAACCTCGAGGCGCTCCTCGAGCAGTTGGCGGACTTCCTGCTGCAGTCCGGGTTTGCCGGCGGGGCATCGTGGCACCCGTGGTGGGGCGAGACGGGCGACGAGGCAGACCGATCGCTCGACGCCCTCAAGCACGCGATCCTCCAGGCCCTGATCGACAGCGGCCAGCTGACGCCGGAGCTCCTGGCCGCCCTGCGCGGCGAAGGCGACGCCGAGTCCGAGGCGCAGCTCTCGGCGCTCCTCGACCGACTGGTGGAGCGGCTGGTGGAACAGGGGTACCTGTCGCTCCAGGAGGGACCGCGCGTGCCCGCCGGGCACGAACCGGTGGAGGGGCGCGACCGCGATGCCCGGGCCGCAGCGCAGAGCGTCCAGTTCCGCCTCAACGAGAAGGGGGTCGACTTCCTGGGCTACAAGGCGTTGCGCCACCTGCTCGGCTCGTCAGGCGGCAGCACCGCAGGCGCCCACGAGACGAAGCTGCTCGCCACGGGGGTGGAAGCCGAGGCGGCCAGCCGGCCGTACGCGTTTGGCGACACCCTGAACCTGGACGTGAACGCGACACTCCGGCACGCACTGGCGCGGACCGGGTCGCTGGCCTTCCCACTCGACCTCGACTACCCCGACCTGATGGTCCATCAGGCCGAGTACCGCTCGTCGTGCGCGACCGTCCTGCTCCTCGACACGTCGCACTCGATGATCCTGTATGGCGAGGACCGGTTCACGCCGGCCAAGAAGGTGGCGCTCGCGCTCGCGCACCTCATCCGCACGCAGTACCCCGGCGACACCATACGCGTCGTGCTGTTCCACGACTCGGCGGAGGAGATCCCGCTGGCGACGCTGGCGCAGGCCCAGGTCGGCCCGTATCACACCAACACCGCGGCGGGCCTCCGGCTGGCGCGGCGGATCCTGCTGGCACAGCGCAAGGACATGCGCCAGATCGTCATGATCACCGACGGCAAACCCAGCGCGCTGACGATGCCGAACGGCGCGATCTACCGGAACGCGATGGGGCTGGACGCGGAGGTCATCAATGCCACGCTGCGCGAGGTCGCCCAGTGCCGCCGCGCCGGCATCCAGATCAACACGTTCATGCTCGCCCGGGACCGGGCCCTGGTGCACTTCGTGAAGCAGGTCGCGGCCCTGAGCCGCGGCAAGGCGTACTTCACCAACACGATGACGCTCGGCCAGTACATCCTCATGGACTTTCTGCGAAAACGGACGACGAGATCGTGAGTCGTGCGTCGTAATCCGATGTGGCGGCGCCGTTCCGGCCACCCCCTTGCGCACGGCGAACGGCGGCGGTAGTGTAGGCGTCACAACCGAAGTCCGTGGTCATTTGCGGCGTATTGCGGCCACGCTAAACAAACGCTAAAAAGCCACTCGTCCCGGGGGCTTTCGCCATCCGGGACTTCCGTTTGTCCGGGGTGCGAGTCCGGCGGGCGAGTGGGGGAGAACCGGCATGACTCCACCCGTCATCCGCCTCGGCCTCATCGGCTGCGGCACCGTTGGCTCGGCGTTCGCCGAGCAACTCATCGCGCGCGAGCCGATGCTCACCCGCCGGCTCGGGGCGCGACTCCGGCTCGAACGCGTGGCGGTACGCGACCCGTCGCGGCGCCGGCCGGTCCCCCGGCAGCTGATCACCGGTGACGCCGCATCGGTCGCCGAGGATCC
>JABWBJ010000364.1 GCA_013360595.1 Gemmatimonadaceae bacterium
CAGCGGGACTTGCGTATACCGGTCGTCCGGCTTGGCCGTGCCCGAGACCACCGTCACGCGCAGCGCGCGCACCCGGCGGAGGGGGGGCCCGCCGCCCAGCGTGTCGTCCGGCGCGTTGAACGGCAGACGGACCTGGACCCAGCAGACCGTGCTCCCCGGCGCGTGACTCTGGTTGACGTCTCGCACCGGCGGCCCGCAGATGCCGACGCGGTTGAACGTCTCGGGCCGCGAGAGATCGACGATGAACCGCCGCAGCCGTTCGCGTTCGCGCTGGTCGGCGGTGAAGTTGAGCGTCGCGTCCTGGTCGATGTCCTCTTCATCCAGCCGGCTGTTGCGCACCGTGCAGTTGATGCGCATGTCGCCCAGCGGCAGGAGCCGTCCGGCCCCCAGACGGCAGGTGGGATGGCTCCGCACCAGGAGCGGAATGCCCTCGTCGATGACATGCAGTTCCTCGACGATGTGCCCCGGCAGCCCGAGGTCGTTGACGTCGGCGCTGAACGCCCGGCTGAAGCGGTCGCGTTCGGAGTCGAGCCGGTTCCAGCCTTGCAGCCGCTTGCCCGTGTACAGGGAGTCGCCGGCCGCCACCCGCAGCGACTCGGGCGCGAACGCGACGCTGTTCTCCGACACGTCGCCGAAGTCGAGGATGAGCACCGGATTCTGCTGGCGCCGGATCGCCGCGGTATCGGCCTGCGTCCAGAACTCCACGTACTCGGCCCGGGTCAGATCAACGCCGGTGCCGCCGGCGCCGAACGTGGTGCGGATCGAACGCCAGCGACGCCCGGACGGCACGCCGCGGACCCGCCACCGCGACTGCCCCGTCTCCGGATCTCCGAGCCCGCCGATCGCCAGCGGATACAGCGTGAGCCACAGGACCTGCTCGAACCCGGCGATGGCGCCGCCGGCGAGGGTGGTCAACGGATCGATCTGCTGAATGGTGAAGGCGACCGCGCGCCCGTCCACGTCGGTGCCGTAGTTCTGGAACGCCAGCGTGCCGGCCCGCGTGGTATCGAGGGTGGCGCCGCCGATCCGGCCCGGCAGCCGGGCGCCGAGCGCGGGCTGGCTCGAGTACTGCCACTGCGACTCGAGCAGGTTCACGCCGATGCCGCCCTGGTTCTCGAACGACTCGATGTACGCCTGCTCGCCTCCGCCCTGGCGCGGGCGGCTCATCGCCAGCTCCGCGACCAGATCGAACCGCGATGGCGCCAGGCTGTCGACGAGGGGGAGTCGCCGGGCCAGCGCGCGCGACAGGCCGCCCAGGTTCCAGCCCATCGCGGCACTGAGCCCGGCCACCACCGACGCCTGCGGTTCGAAGCCCAGTGGAGGGCGCGTGAAGTTCGTCCGTTGGCGCTGCGACATGGCCGTCAATGACAGGCTCCCGAAGGAGAACAGCCACTCCGCCGTCAGGCCGGCGACCGACGTCGGCACGCTCGTGAACAGCGGGTTCTCCTCGTACTGCATCGTCAGGCGACGCGGCCGCGCCGCCAGCGAATCCGCGGTCAGCAGCCGCACGGTACCCAGATCGTAGTCGATCTCGTAGTCCACGTGCCGCGTGAGCACGCGACCCTCGATCGTCAGGCGCTCGCTCCCCGGCCGGATCTGCGACGTGGCGAGGGCGATGGTGCCCGGCGACGTCGAACCCGAGCTCTCGTACGTCGCCACCAGCCGGTAGAACGACTGGGGATGCTGCGCCGAGTACAGGTACTCGGCCGGCGTGCGGTAGATCGTGTCATTGGCCACGAGCGTCGGCGCGAACGCGAGGCCGCGGCGCGAGAACGGCTCCGCCGACGGGAAGACGATGAACACGTCGCGAATGAGCGACGCCGCCGACACCGTGGACGCGCCGAGGTTGAAGTTCGGATCCTGGCGCCGGGGCCAGAGCCGGTTGTCCGAGTCGAACAGGGCGCGGTTGGTGCTCTGCGCCAGGCGGAAGACCTCGAGGTAGGTGTTCGCGAGCCCCGGCGGCTTCTCCTGGTCGCCGCTCGTCCCGGCCACGATGCGGAGCGCCACGGTCTCCCGCCGGATGTCGTCGCCGCCGAGCCGGTAGACGGACCGGATCTCCCGGCGGAACGCGGGGTCGTCGGCCTCCAGCCCGGGTTCCCAGAGGAGGTGAGCGTACTGCGGGTGATCGCGGGTGAACTCCAGGTCCGGGGTGCCGCCGAGTTCGGCAATCACGGTGTCGCGTCCACCGACGCGCAGGGTCCAGGCCGCCACCAGCCGTTCGTTGGCGAGGGACAGGGGCCTCACCAGCGCGATCCACAGCTGCGAGGGGTCGATGTAGTAATCCACGCCTTCGCGCAGCTGCTCGTACACCTGCCCCGCTCGCGAGTCGGGGTCGCCGAGGATCGTGAACTGCGGCCCATTCGGATTCGGCGGCTGGCCGCCGATGATCAGCCGATACAGCGACACGCGCTGCGGGCGCCGGGTCTCGGGCAGCGAGGCCGCGAGCTCGCCCATCTGGCGCGGATTGAGGATATCGACGTTGGGGTACCCGCCGGCGAACAGCGCCGGGTCCACGGTGAAGAAGAAGCGCCGGGCCTCCACCTGGTAGTCGTGGATCGTCCGCTCGGGAACCCGCATGGCGCGGCCGCCGATGGTGAAGACCGTGTCGCGAAGCACGTTGCCCCGCTGCTGCGCCGCGATCGCGCTGAAACGCAGGGGGCCGAGCCGTCCCGAGGCCTGGATCCCGTAGTTGCCGCTCGGGATGCCTGACGTGATGAAGCGCGACGTGGGCGACCGGAAGGTGACGTTCCCCACTTCCACGCGCTCGAGGAACTCGCCCTCGCGTCCGCGATAGGCCAGGGAGATGGTATTCGAGCCGTCGAACTCGCGTTGCGAGTCGTAGTCCACGTCCACCCGCACGCGGTCCGCGAAGGTGCCGAGCGAGCGGAGGGAGAACGTGAAGTCCAGCTGCGGCGTGATCTGGGAGGCGCAGCGGAAGGTCAGGCTGTAGAGCTGATTGGCGAAGCAGCGGTCGTTCTTCGTGCGCTCGCCCTTGAACTCGAGGCGGCCGAGCAGGTCGACGGTGAGCGCGGAGTCGGCCGGCGCGGCGGCGGTGCTGTCGCGCCGCGAGGTGTCGGGGCGGCTGGCCGCCGGG
>JABWBJ010000365.1 GCA_013360595.1 Gemmatimonadaceae bacterium
CTCGCCGAAGGCACGCCGCACCTGGATGGGGCGGCGCTCGCCGAGGCGTTCGAGCGGCTCGGCGGCTCGCTGGCCTCGTTCGCGACGTGGGACGCGGTGCACCTCCGGACGACCGTATTGTCGGCGCGGCTGCGGCCGGCGTTCCGGCTGATGGCCGACGTGCTCCGAACGCCGGCCTTTCCACTCCGCGAGGTGGAACGCCTGCGACAGGAGCGGCTGGCCGAGCTCCTGGAACTCCGAAGTGAACCGCGGGGGCTGGCCGACGAGCGCTTCTCGACCGCGCTCTATCGTCCGGCGTCGCGGCTGAGTCTGCCCGAGGGCGGCTCGGAGGAGACGGTGGCCGCGATTCCGCCGGAGGATCTGGCGGCCTGGCACGCCACGCGGGTGGTGCCCGAGGCCACCACGGTGGTGGTGGTTGGCGACGTGGATCCCGGCGAGGTGGTCAGCGTTTCGATGGACTTGCTGGGCGACTGGTCCGCGGCGGCTCCGGCGGCGCGGAGCGTGGACGACCGTCCGGCCCGGCAGGCTCGCGCCATCTCGGTGCTCCACCGGCCGGGCGCGCCCCAGACCGAGTTGCGGCTCGGGCACGTCGGCCTCCGGCGCGACCACCCGGACCACTTCGACGTGGTCCTCATGAACGCGATCCTGGGCGGCGTGTTCAACTCGCGGATCAACCTCAACCTGCGGGAACGCCACGGCTACACCTACGGGGCGTCCTCTTCGTACGAATGGCGCCGCGACGCCGGCCCATTCTGCGTGTCGACGGCGGTCGCCACCGGTGTGACCGCGCCGGCCGTGCGCGAGGTCATTGCGGAGCTCGAGCGCATGCAGGACGCGCCGCCCACGGCCGAGGAGCTCGCGCTGGCGCAATCGTACCTGGACGGCGTCTTTCCCCTCCGGTTCGAGACGACCGACGCCATTGCCAGCGCGCTGGCCAGCCTGCGGATCCTGCGTCTGCCTGACGAGTACTTCGACACGTACCGCGCCCGGGTCCGCGCCGTCCGGGCCGAGGGGGTCCGGCTGGCGGCGCAGCGCCACCTCCACCTGGAAGCGCTCCAGGTCCTGGCCGTGGGGGACAGCGAGCAGGTGGCCGAGCCGCTGCGCGCGCTGTCGTTCGCGCCGGTCGAGGTGGTCCAGGACGTGGCTGGCCGCGATGCGTGAGGGGCCCCCGGACGGAAGCGCCGGGGCCCCCGGCATTCGGGCTTCGACCGTGGCATCGCGGCGGGTGTACAGCGGCCGCGTGCTCTCGCTCGACGTGGACGAGGTGCGGTTTCCCGACGGCAGCGCCGGATCGCTGGAGCTGATCCGGCATCCCGGGGCGGCCGCCGTGGTCCCCGTGATCGGCGACCCGCGCGCCGCCGATGCCGAAGTGCTCCTGATCCGGCAGTTCCGGTACGCCGCCGACCGGTTCCTGTACGAGGTGCCGGCAGGCCGCCTGGAGCCCGGGGAACCACCAGTGGACTGCGCGCGGCGGGAGCTGCTCGAAGAAGCCGGGTGCACGGCCGCGGCCATCGAGCCGTTAGGCGGGTTCTACACCACGCCGGGATTCATCGACGAGTACATCCATGCCTTCGTCGCCACCGGGCTGACCCGCGGCGCGCCGGCCCCGGAGCGCGACGAGTTCATCACGATCGAAGCGCACCCGCTGCGGCGCGCCCTGGCCATGATCGACCGCGGGGAGATCGTGGACGGAAAGACCATGATCGCCCTGCTCCTCCTCGGCCGCCGGGAGCACGCGCCAGGGGTCGGCTGACGCCCCACTGTCCGGATTCGGTATGAGCCCGGTGTCATCAATTCAGGACGGATCGCTCGACGGCGCCAGCCTCGGCGACGGTGCCTGGCGCGGAAACCATTGTGGCGCTTCGGGTTGACGAATTCATCGAACCGTAACCCGGTGACGGCACAGCACCTGCCAACGGACGTGTTCCACGATCTCGTCTGACGCCGCATTCGAAGCCAGGACCGCGGCGCCAAATACCGGAGGGGACGATGGCTGACACGGCTGTTCGACCTGAGGGGCTGGCGGCAGGCCTCCCGATCAGGGAACGCCTGCGCGAGCTCGACGATAGCGGCGTGGTGAGCGCCTTCCTGCACGGCGAACCGCGCGCGTTCGACGAGCTGGTTCACAGGTACCAGAACCGCCTGCTCAACTTCATCTACCGGACCACCGGCGACCGGGAGCGCGCCGAGGACCTGGTCCAGGAAGTGTTCGTGCGCGTGTACCGGCACCTCCATCGCTTTGACCGGTCCCGGAAGTTCTCGACCTGGATCTACACGATTGCGTCCAACCTGGCGAAGAACGAACTGCGCAATCGTTCCAGGAACCCGCTCGTCTTCTTCCAGTCGATCCGCCGCCACTGGGAGGATGACGATCGTCCGGTGCAGTTCGAGGATCCGATGACACGGCCGGACGACCTGTACCGGAAGCGGTATCTGCGCGAAGCCGTGGAAGCCGCCGTCGCGAAGCTCCCGGAGCACCATCGCAGCGTGTTCGTGCTGCGCGAACTCGAAGGCAAGTCGTACGAGGAGATCGCCGAGATCACGTCCTGCAACCTCGGCACCGTGAAGTCGCGGCTGAACCGGGCGAGGAACGCCTTCGCGAACCTGGTTGCTCCGTCGCTCGAGTAGCGCAGGCGCAGGCGTCGGGAGCGCCGCGGACCCGCCCGGGTCGGCGGCGCTCGTCGTTTTCAGGCCGCCGGCTCCCGTGACTGGACAAGGCCGCCGCTTCCCGCCACCCTATGGCTGACGCGGAACCGCCCATGGCTGCCGGGGGTACCGCGAGGCCCGTTCCCGACGCACCCAGCCACCGGCGATGGACTGTAAGTCGTTCGCACGCAAGCACTCCGAGTTCGTTGACGACACCCTGCCCGGGTGCGAGATGGAGGCCATGCGCGAACACCGGCGCACCTGTGCCGTCTGCTCGCGCCGTGATCTCGATGTGCGGCGGTCGCTCCTCCTGGCCAGGAACCTGCCGCGCGTGGAGGTGTCCGCGGGTTTCGCCGAGCGCCTCCGCCACCGTCTCGCGGCCGAGCCGCGCCTCGCGGAGCAACCGGTTCCGCGTGAGCGCCGCT
>JABWBJ010000366.1 GCA_013360595.1 Gemmatimonadaceae bacterium
CTGGAGCGCGGCGCCGGCGGCGCCGTGCTCACGCTGGAGGACGTGACCGACCTGGCCAGGGCGCAGCGCGTTCTCGCCTGGGGCGAGATGGCCCGGCAGGTCGCGCACGAGATCAAGAACCCGCTCACCCCGATCCGCCTCGGCGTGCAGCACCTGCGGCGGGCGCGGCACGACGACCGCGTCGACTTCTCGCGGATCTTCGAGCAGAACGTCGAGCGCATCCTGGCCGAGATCGATCGCCTCGACGAGATCGCCCGGGCGTTCAGCCGCTACGGCATGAGCCCCGCCGAACGAGCCGACCCGGTGGCGCTGGACGTGGCCGCGGTCGCCCGCGATGTCGTCGACCTCGAGCGGCTGGGGGCCGACGGGATCGCCTGGCGCGTCGAGGCGCCGCCCGCACCCGTGCTGGCGCTCGCGCGCGAGGACGAACTGCGCGAGGTCCTGCTCAACGTGATGGAGAACGCTCGTCAGGCGGGAGCGCATGCGATCGAGATCGCCGTGGCCGACCACACCGACCGCGTGGAGATCGTCGTGCGCGACGACGGCCACGGCGTCCCGGCCGACGCCCTCGAGCGCATCTTCGAGCCGCGGTTCTCGACCCGGACCTCGGGGAGCGGCCTCGGCCTCGCCATCAGCCGCGGCATGGTGGAGGGCTGGGGCGGCCGCCTGACGGCCGAGCCGGGACCGGACGGAGGCACCGTCATGCGCATCTCGCTCGCGACGCCGCGCGCACGGTAGCTTTCGTGCATGCCGGTCACTCCCTTCGAGGGCATTCGCGCGGTGCGCCAGACCCCGCCGCAGTCCCAGCCGAATGTCCCGACCCAGGAGCTGCCGGCGCACCTCGCGAACTGGCAGCTGCCCCCGGACTGGAAGTGGGGACGCGAGGGCGTCCGGCAGGAGCATCGCCACTACCAGGAGATCGTCGACGCGCTCGGGCGCTCGCTCTCACTGGTGACCGCGCCCGACCCGGCCCACGCGCCGTGGCTGGCCGCCGAGGCGCGGCACCTCGCCCACCGGAACCACTCGTCCATCCCGACCACCTACCATTACTGGTCGGTCTATGGCGCGAGCCGGCGCGGCCCCGGGTATCTCCGGCGGTGGCTGGCGGCCGAAACGAGCGGATCGCGCGCCCGGCGGCTCGGGCGGGAGCCGATTCCCACCGTCCTCCACCTGCTCCGCCGGATCGGTTCGGCCGTCGCCTACCTGCACGACACGGGGCAGGCGCACGGCGACATCTCGCCCGAATCCGTCTGGATGGCACCCGCCGGGCGGGTCTGGCTCCTGGGCTGGCAGTGGGCCGTTCCCCAGGCCGACCTCCCCGCTGGGCTGTCACCGGATCCGCGCTGGACCCCGTGGCCGCCGGAGTGGAACGCGGCGGGCTGGCAGCCGACGTTTGCGTCCGACCAGTGGATGCTGGCGGCGACGTGCTTCGCGTCGCTGACCGGTGAGTTGCCGCCGTCGGTCGATGTGCCGCCGCTCGATCTCGTCCGCCCGGGGTGTCCGCAGGCGGTCGTCGACATCCTCGGCCGCGCACTCTCGGAGGATCCCGCCGATCGGTTCCCGACCGTGTCGGCGCTGTTACGGACCCTCGAGCACGCCGGCTCGCAGTCGCGCCGGTCGGTCGAACGGGAAGTGCCGCGTGCCGACACCGACGAGGCCCGGCTGCGCTGGGCCGTCGGCGACTATTACGAGATCCTCGGCTTCCTGGGGCGCGGCACCTTCGGCTCGGTCTGGCGCGCGCGCGACCTGACGCTGGAACGGGAAGTGGCGCTCAAGGTGCTGCACCCGCACGTGGCGCAGGACGAGAAGGCCGTGGCGCGCTTCCGGCGCGAAGCGCGGCTCGCGGCGCAGCTCGTCCACCCGGCCATCATCCCGATCTTCGGCTGGGATGATCTCGGCGAAGTCTCCTGGTACACGATGGAGCTGGCGGAGGGCGGCTCCGTAGCGGATCTGGTCGCGCGGGCCGGTCCCCGGCCGTTCGAGGAAGTCGCGCCGCAGATCGATGCGATCCTCGATGCCCTCTCCGCGGCGCACGCGAGCGGCATCGTGCACCGGGATCTCAAGCCCGAGAACATCCTGATCGACCGGTACCGGCGCTGGCGCATCACGGACTTCGGCATCGCCAAGGGCGAGGAGGAGCCGGGAGGGGCGACCGGCACGCCGGCGTTCGCCGCTCCCGAACAACGGCTGGGCGAGCCGCAGGGCCCCGCGGTGGATCTGTTCGCGGCGGCCGGCATCGTGGCGTTCGCCCTCAGCGGGGAGCCGCCGTTTCCCGGCGGGGACGCCAACGCGATTCTCGCGCAGCAGCTGGCGAACCAGTTTGACGCGTCGCGGTTCGAGGAGCCCGTGGCGGTGTGGCTCCGGCGCGGCCTGGCCGCGGATCCGCTGCAGCGCTTTCCGGACGCGGTCGAAATGCGCAAGGCGTGGCGAGACGTGGTGGCGGCGATGGACCGCCGGTCCGTGCGGGGAGACCGCTGGTGGGCGCGCTTCAACCTCCTCGGGCAGGGCCAGTCTGGTTAGGCGGACCGCTCACGGCCACCGCCGAACGGTCTTTACGTTCACGAACTCGCGCAGCCCCCAGGTCGAGAGCTCCCGGCCGTACCCCGAGCGCCTGATCCCGCCGAACGGATAGCGCGGATCGGACGCGACCATGCCGTTGATGAAGACGGAGCCGGCCTGGAGTTCGCGCGCCAGCCGGTCGGCGGCTGCCGGGTCGCGCGTCCAGGCGCTGGCGCCCAGTCCGAAGGTGGTCTCGTTCGCGAGGGCGATGGCCGCGTCCAGATCGGGGACCTGGAACACCGACGCCACGGGCCCGAAGAGTTCCTCTTCGCGCGCCGGCGAACCGGGCGGGATGTCCGCGAGCACGGTGGGCTCGTAGTACCAGCCGGGACCGTCGACGGCGCGGCCGCCGAGGAGGAGCTCGGCGCCGCGCGACACCGTTTCGCGGACCTGGGCCGCGAGCTCGTCGCGGATCGAGGCCGTGGCCAGCGGGCCGACGTGGGTGTCGTCGTCGAGCGGGTCGCCGACGCGCAGGGCGGACATGCCGGCCACAAAGCGGGCC
>JABWBJ010000367.1 GCA_013360595.1 Gemmatimonadaceae bacterium
CAAGGGCAAGCTCTACACGGGCCTCGCGGTGATGGTCGCGACGGCTGCGATCTTCACGGGCGTTGCCTCAGCCTATGCTCTGGATCGGATTTCAGCCGCCGCCGTGGCGGGGGCGCTGACGCATGTTTCCGGGGGCGCCGTGAACGTCGTGAATGCCACGCGCCTCGCGCAGTCCCGGGGAATCCGCGTGGACCAGCTGCAGCAGGAGAGCCCGGTGCCCTACCACGAGGTGGTGGAGGTGCGGGTCTCCAGCGACGCCGGCACCGCGCGGGTCGCCGGCGCCATGCTCGGCGAAACGCATGAGCGGATCGTGCGCGTGGACGACTATCCGGTCAGCGTCAGTCCGAGGGGGACGCTTCTGGTCCTCCGGAATGCCGACGTGCCGCAGGTCATGGGCCTGGTGTCGGCGGCCCTGGCGCGCGCCGGGCACTTCATCGACGAGTATCAGCAGGCGCGCCGCGAGGGGGGCGGGGACGTGCTCTCGCTGGTCCGGATCGACCGCGCAGCCAGCGATGAGGTGATCCGGGAACTGCGCGGCATCCCCGACGTGCGGCAGGTGCAGCAGGTGGGCCTTGGCGGCGAAGCCGAGAAGCTGAGAAGCTGAGAAGCCGGGTGGGTCCTGGGTGGAGCCCCTGCCCGCGGCTTCTCAGCTTCGCAGATCAGCGTCGCCTTACGGGTGCCGTGGACCTCCGGGCGCCACGTGGCGCCTGACGACGCACCAGGCGGCGCGCTGTTCCGGCGTGAGGAGCGCCATGATGTCTTCGTGGAGCTTCCTCTCGGCGGCCCGGACGGCTTCCATCTCGTCCTTCACGTCCTCCAGGATGGCGCGAATCTCCGCCTCGGAGGCGCCGGCCTGCCTGGCGGCGCGGGCGGCCTCGTGAGCCGCCTTGATGGCTGCCAGTTCATCGGCCACGGACTCCTGGAAGGCCTGCCTCAGGGCGCGAATCGCGGCGACCTGCTCATCCGTCAGCCGCGGCGGGCCGTTCGGTCCGCAGACCCTGGGCCGATGCGCCTCGATCCAGGCCCGCTGGGCCGGCGTGTACACGGCCCAGATGGCCGACTGCAGCGCGGCGAAGTCGTCCGCCATGCCGTCGAGAATCGCACGCGCCTCGCCGAACAGCGCGCGAATCTCGTCGCGGCTGCCTCCCGACCGTCGCAGGTCGCGGATCTGCCGCTCGATCGCGCGCAGGGCGGCGATCTCGTCCTCGTGCTCCTGGCGGAAGGCCTCGTGCAGCGCGGCGATTTCCGCCTTCTGGTCGGCCGTGAGCCGGAGTTCGTCCGGCAGGCCGGCGCCGCCAATCCCCGCGCCGTCCACCACGGCCGCGGAGCTGATGGCGTAGTCCGGCACCAGGTCGATCGTCTCGTCGTCGAACAGCGCCTGCTCTTCCGGCGCCGTCGGATCGGTCGAACAGGCGGCCAGGGCCGCCAGCCCGGCCGTCGCGACCGCCAGGAACGTCTTCCGCATCATCATCGTCGTCACCATTGCTCGAAGTGGGCTCCCGGCCAGCGGTCGCGCACCGCCGGCGGGAAGATCGGACTGCATGAGGTTCGGGCGGCGAGTCGTGCGCCTCGGCGTCCGCACGTACGCGGGAGACGGTGGCCGGCTCGTGCCGTTAAGCAGACACGACGACGGGGGAAGGCCCTGACAGCAGCGCGGGAGGGTGGCGAGGGCGGGAGGGTGTGCCGTGGGTCACCCACCCTCAAAGCAAACGCCGCCCCGTTCGGAGCGGCGTCAGGACACCGGGATTCGCGCCGGCTCAGCGAGCCATGAACCGCATGGCGAGCACGCCGAGTGAGAACGCGCCCAGCGCCAGCGCGACGATCGTCGCCGGCGACAGCTGCACGTCCTTCTTCCACCAGGGCGCGACGGCGGTCGTGGAACCGGGTTCCGGGAGGGCCGCCATGATCCGCGACGCCACATACGGCGGCGTCACCACGCGACGGCGCCGTTCCGTTTCCTCCTCGAGCCGGCGCCAGAACTCCACCGAGCGCGCCGTGTCGCCGCGCGCCCCGGACGGTTCGGGCGCTTCGCCATCGAGCCACCGGTGGATGTGATCGAACGTCGCGACCGGCGCCAGCGGCACCTCGCGATCCGCCAGCGGCGCACCGCCCTCCGCCGGCTGCCTGCCGCCCTCGCGGGCCGCGTCACCGCGCCGATTCGGCTCGTACATATCGTCCAGCTTCACGCGTATTTCTCCTCTAGAAGGGCCTGGAGCGCCTCACGTGCGCGATGGACACGCATTTTCAGTGCCCCGACCGTCGTACTCAGCAGATCCGCCATTTCTTCGTAGGACCGTCCCTCGACGTGCTTCATGATGAAGGCTTCCCGCAACGAGACGGGGAGCGTCTGCAACGCACGGTCGAGATCCGACCGCAGTTCGCTCAGGTCCAGCTCTTCCTCCGGGTTGGCATACCCCGTGGGTTGGTCGTCCTCGTCATAGCTCAGATGGGTCCGGCGGATGTTCTTCAGCCAGTCCTTGCACCCGTTGGCCACGATGCGGAAGACCCAGGCATCGAACCGGCCCCGGACCTCGGCCAGGTGGCTGTAGGCCTTGATGAACGACATCTGGAGGATGTCTTCGGCCACGTCCGGGCTGCCGGTCATGCCGAGGGCATGCCGGAACAGCGGATCGGAGTATCGATGGATCAGGATCGAAAAGGCGTCACGCTCGCCCGCCAGGACTCGCGCGATGATCGCCTGATCCGCATCAGCCTGGGCAACCTGATCGGCGGGGGCCGTGGATTTCACGGCAGGAGCATAACTCCTTTCCCTGCCACTGGATAGTCCCGTTACGCCGGGTCGAGGAAACGCGATCGCTGTCACGCCCGAATGACGATCGGTGGCCCGGGGCGTAACAGGAATGCGCATTGGCGGGCGGCGTCACACATCGAGCCGCCGGAACGCGTCCCAGCCATGCCGTCGGACCAGGGCGCCGTGTTCATCGAGGCGGGGAGGGGGACGCCGGATCCGCCCCGGCACCGAGGGCGGCACGCCGGTGCCGGCGCTGGCAGCGGCGTCCAGCAGCGCCTCACTCACCGGCCGGACGACGCCGCAGGG
>JABWBJ010000368.1 GCA_013360595.1 Gemmatimonadaceae bacterium
GGGCCGGCGGCGGCGCCGCGCCCGCCGGCTCGGAAGCCGAGCGGAACCTGCAGGCGCTCGGCGCCGCGGTCGACCGCCTGACGAGCGACTTCGGCTCGTGGCGCACGCCGTGGGGCGAGATCAACCGGTTCCAGCGCATCAGCCCCGAGATCATCCATCCCTTCGACGACGCGAAGCCGAGCATCCCGGTGATGTTCACGTCGGCCGCGTACGGCTCACTCGCGTCCTTCGGAGCCATGCCCCGGAACGGGACGAAGAAGTGGTACGGCACCAGCGGCAACAGCTTCGTCGCGGTCGTGGAGTTCGGAGCCGACAGCGTCCGCGCGCGCGCCGTGAGCGCCGGCGGTGAGAGCGGCGACCCGGCGTCGAAGCACTTCAACGATCAGGCGGAACGGTACGCGACGGGAAACCTGAGGCCCGTGTACTTCTACCGGCACCAGCTCCGCGGCCATACGGAACGGGAGTACCGGCCGGGCCAGCGGTAGCCTGCCTCCGATATCTGCCTCCGTCATCGGCGCGATGAAGTTCGCCTCCATCACCGGCTGGGGCTCCGGCATGCCGCCGGCCGTCCTGACCAACGACGACCTCTCGACCTTTCTCGACACGTCGGACGAGTGGATCACGTCCCGGACCGGCATGAAGGAGCGCCGCATCTCCCACGTGTCGGCGATCGAGATGGCCACGGTCGCCACGGCTCAGGCGCTGGCCTGCGCCGGGCTCGACGCCGCCGACCTCGAGCTCATCATCTACGGCGGGTGCAGCAACGAGGAGGCGGTCCCCAACAGCGCATCCGGCGTGCAGTACGCGCTCGGCGCCCGGCGCGCCGCAGCGATGGACGTGAACACCGCCTGCACGAGCTTCCTGTACGGGCTCGCGACGGCGTCCGGCATGATCCGCACCGGAGTCGTGAAGAACGCGGTGGTCATCGGCGTCGAGTTGATCAGCCGGTACATGGACTGGAGCAACCGGAACGTGGCCGTGCTCTTCGGCGATGGCGCCGCCGCGGTCGTGGTCCAGGCCGGTGGTCGCGACGACGGCGTCATCGCCAGCGTGCTTGGCTGTGACGCGGAGGCGCGGGCCAGCCTCCGCGTGCGCGGCGTGGGCTGCGGGTATGCCGGACGCGGGATCACGTTCGGCGACACGCTCTGGGACTTCGACGGCCAGGTGATCTTCAAGCGCGCCGTGAAGGGCATGAGCGAGGCCTCGCTCAGGGTGCTCGCCCAGGCCGGCGTCACGGCCGAGGACGTCGACCTCGTGGTCCCGCACCAGGCCAATCTGCGCATCATCGAAGCGGTA
The DNA here is from genome assembly GCA_013360595.1 of Gemmatimonadaceae bacterium. GTDB lineage: Bacteria > Gemmatimonadota > Gemmatimonadetes > Gemmatimonadales > Gemmatimonadaceae > JABWBJ01. The sequence continues at coordinate 1,297 of JABWBJ010000368.1, forward strand.
GCGAAGCACGCCGGCATCCCGATGGACAAGGTGATGCTGACCGTTCAGAAGTACGGCAACATGAGCTCGGCCACGGTTCCCGTCAGCCTGGTGGAGGCGCTGAACGAGGGCCGGGTGAAGCCCGGGAGCCTGATCCTCATGCCCGGGTTCGGCGCCGGACTCACCTATTCCGCGCTGCTGGTGCGGTGGGGCGATCGGGTTCAGCCCCTCGCGGTCTCGCCGCGAACGCTGCCGCCGTGCGAGGAGACCGCCCTGGCGATGGTGCAGCGGGTGCGCGCCAGCCAGGATCCGCACGGCCGCAGCCAGGCCGGCCTCCTCGGCGCGACGCTCGTTGACCGCCAGGCCGGGCTGACGGACGATCGTGATTCGTGACGCGTGACGCGGGAGGAGAAGGTGATCACTCCGGCGCCCGATCCGGGCCGCGACCCGCGGCTTGACGTCCGGGATCACTGGCTCTCGTCCGTGCCCTGGCGTAACGTGAAGCGCCGTGGCGTGCCTTCGATCTTCTGCCGCCGTGCCGAGTCACGAATCACGAGTCACGAATCACGAGCCACCCCAGTGAACATGCGCCATCGCTTCCCGACGCTCACCCTCGCGCTCCTCATTGCCGCGACACGGCTCACCGCGCAGAGCGCGGTCACCGAGACCCGCGACGCGCGCCAGCGGCAGGATCCCGAGTTCGCGAAAGCGTACGCGCAGTGGACGACCGAACCGCGCTACGGGAGTCCGCTCGTCGATCACCTTCCGCTCGTTGCGGGGATTCCCACGCCGAAGGACGTGCTCGGCTACTACATCGGGCGGCCCAGGACGTTGACCTACTACGCCGACGCGCTGCGGTACTACCGCGCGCTGGCCAAGGCGGCCCCCGGGAAGGTACAGATCGAGACCATCGGCCGGTCCGACGAAGGACGCGAGCTCGTCATCGTCTGGATCTCGTCCGAGGCCAACATGCGGAACCTCCGCCGCAACCGCGACAACCTCGCGCGCATCGCCGATCCGCGCGGCCTCACCGAGGCGCAGATCACCCAGATCATCCGCAGCACCAAACCGCACTACCACCTCATGGGTGGCCTGCACAGCGGCGAGGTCGGCCCCTCGGAGATGCTGATGGAGCTGGCGTACCGCCTGGTGGCCGAGACGTCGCCCCTGATCAGCCAGATTCGGGACAACGTGTACGTCTCGATCACTCCCCAGGCCGACCCCGACGGGCGCGACCGGAACGTCGACTGGTTCTACCGGAATCTCGACATGGCGGCCGAATCCGGGACGGCGGCGCCGGCGGGGCGTGGCGGCGGGCCGGGCGTCCCCTACTGGGGCAAGTACGTCTACCACGACAACAACCGCGACATCAACCTGTCGCAGGTGTCGATGCGTGCGATCACGGATTGGTACTTCACGGCCCATCCGCCGATCATGCACGATCTGCACGAATCGCTGCCGCTCCTGTACACCTACAGCGGCGGCCCGCCGCAGAACCCGAACCTGGACCCCATCCTCTTCGCCGAGCTTCCGTTCTTCGCCAACTGGGAGCTGTCGCAGATGACGAAGTGGGGCATGCCGGGCGTCTACACGCACGCCTTCATGGACGGCTGGTCGCCGGGGTACCTCGGCTCGGTGGCGTACAATCACAATGGCATGATGCGGATGTACGAGACGCAGTCCGGCTCGGACCAGCCGGACAGCACGGCCGCCTCGGCGGCAGGTGCTGCCGGCGCCGCTGCACCAGG
>JABWBJ010000369.1 GCA_013360595.1 Gemmatimonadaceae bacterium
GACCAGCACGGTCAGCGCGCCGTCGGGCGTGCGCCGGTAGACGCCGGCGAACGGCATCTCGCGCGCCGGGTCGTCGAAGTGCCTGGGCAGGCCGAACGGCGGATCGGTGAAGTACAGGTCGCCGTTGGGCGCCAGCAACAGGTCGTTGGGGCTGTTGAGCCGCTTCCCATCCACGCGGTCGGCCAGCACCGTGAGCACGCCGTTCTTCTCCAGCCGGGTGACGCGGCGGTTCCCGTGCTCGGCGATCGTGAGGCGCCCCTCGCGATCGAGCGTCAGGTCGCCGAACGAGTACAGGAACTTGAGGTTGTACGCCGGATTCCCGTCCACGATCACCAGGTCCGCCAGGTACCCCGGGCGCACGAGGCCCAGCTTCGGCTCGCGCAGCGTCTCGGCGCTGTTCTTCGTGGCCGCCTTGAGCACCTCGAGCGAGTGCATCCCGGTCTCGCGCAGCAGCTGCAGCTCGCGCACCGCCGAGAAGCCGGGCGTGGCCCAGATGTAGTTGTCGTCGGTGCCGTAGGCCACGCGCCCGCCGCGTCTGTTGAACTCGGCGATCAGGTCTCCCCAGAGCCGGAACGCGTACGTCCAGTAGTACTCGTCGTCCGACGTCCAGTCGTAGTGAAACGAACCGTGGTAGGCCGGATTGGGCAGGTTCCAGTTGATGAGCGACTGGTGCGTGTAGCGCTCCAGCCACGGCAGCGATGACGACCGGATGAAGTCCCGGTTGGCCTCGTACACGACCCGGGTCGGCAGCATGGTCGCGCCGCACTTCACCAGCGAGTCCGCGACCTGCGAGAGAAGCCGCGCTCGGTCGGTCTCGAGCCAGACCGTCCCCGCGGCGCGGAAGCGGTCGTTCTCGTTGTCGTAGTTGTACCGTCGCTCGAAGTTCTGCGTCTGCCGGTCGAGCGCGGATTCCGCGTACCCGTAGTGGTGCTCGATCATCGTGGCGCCCAGGCAGGCCGCCTTGACGGCGTTCACGACCGCGTTGGTCGAGGGCGGGAGGTGAATCGTCGTGATGCCGCCTGCGTTCCACACGGCCCTGGCCACGGCGCCGAAGAGCGCGGTATCCCAGGTCACGGTGCCGAGCGAGACGACCCGCGCCCCCTTGCTCACCATCTCGCGCGCGATGTCGGGCGCCATCCGGGGATCCTCGAGCTGCTCGCGCCGATACGACGTGTTCGAGCCCCATCCCCAGATCGGCCACATGCGCGGGGCGAGAATCGTGTTGTCCGCCGAGCGCTTCTGCTGGTAGAGCGCGGAATCGAGCCCGCGGTCGGCGGCATTCACCATGCCGGTGACGCCGTGCGCGAGGCGCAGGTACCAGGCGTACTCGTTCTCCTGCGGCTGGGTGCGGATGTGGGTGTGGAGGTCGATCATCCCGGGCATGACGTACTTGCCCGTGGCGTCGATGACCCGGTCACCCGTGGGCCGTTGCTGCGTTCGGCCCGATCCCTCCGTGACGGGATCGAACGGGATCATCTGCGTGATCACGTTGCGCTCGATCACGATATCGTATGGCCCGGCCGGTGGTCCGCCGTGTCCGGGAATGACCATCGCACCGCGGATGACGAGCCGGTCGTACGGCCCGGCGGCCAGGTTGCCGAAGTTGGATTGCGCCGAGGCCGTGGAGAACGCGGCCAGCGCCAGCGGGAGGATGAGGCTTCGCATGGTCAGTGATTCGTGATTCGTGATTCGTGACTTGGCAGGCACGGTCTCCATCCCTCGGCGCTTGACGCTTGACGCTTGGCGCTTGGCGCTTGGCGCTCGACGCCCGGCGCTCACTGCACGATCCTCGGCTTCGTCCCCGCGTTCTTGACGTACACCTCGAGCCACGCCGTCCAGCGCGCCCAGAGGTCGAGCAGCGTTTCCTGCGTCGCCGGGCCGTGGTCCTCATAGGGGTACATGTAGAGCGCGGCATGCTTTCCCTGCGCCCGGAGCGCCTGCATCATGCGGATCGAGCTGATCGGCGCCGTGCCCACGTTCTGGTCCTCCATGCCGTGGTACAGCAGGAGCGCGCCCTGCATCTGGTCGACGTAGAGCATGGGCGACATCTCGAGGTAGGTCCCCTGCCCGTCCCACAGGTCGCGCCGTTCGCTCTGGAACCCGTTCGGGGTGAGCGTGCGGTTGTACATGCCGTCGCCGGCGATCCCCGCCTTGAAGAACGGCGTGTGGACGAGCGCGTTGGCGGTCGTGAAGGCGCCGTAGCTGTGTCCGCCGATGCCCAGCCGGGTGCGGTCGATCCACCCCCGGCGGTCCAGCTCGTCGATCACGGCGTACAGGTTCATCCGGAGGTCGGCGACGTAGTTGTCGTTCATGCGTCCGGTCTCGCCGATGATCGGCGGATCGAAGTTCGCCACCGCGTAGCCCTGGGTCACGAGGTACTCGATGGTGCGCGTGCCGCTGGCCGGGAACCGGTTGACGTTCTCGGTGCGGAGCGTGCGGTCGTACTCGGCCTGGCTCGTGTACTCGTACGGGTAGAGCCAGAACATGGCCGGGAGGCGCGTGCCCTCCCGGTAGTCCGACGGCAGCGTGACGCGCACGACGAATGAGATGCCGTCCGGCCGCGTGACCGTGACGCGCCGGCGGATCGCCCGGGTGAACTCCGGCACGTAGTCCACGTTGTTCGTCAGGCGCGTGGTCTGCCCCGTCTTCAGGTCGCGGAGATACGCGTTCGGCACGTCGGTCGGCGACTCGCGGACGACGATCGCCCGCGTGAAGTCGTCGTCGAGCGGCGCGCCGACGGTTTCGGCGGCATCGCGGGCGCCCTCGAAGAGCCGGGTCTTCGTTCCGGTGCGGATATCGATCCGGTCGACGAAGTCCCGGGGCGGATTCTGGAGGAAGTCGCGGAAGTACTGCGTGCCGCGCAGGAAGACCGCGCTGTCGGAGGAGAGCATGACCACCTGGCCGCCGGCGGTCCCGCGGCGTGTGACCAGGTTCCCCGGATTGGCATAGAACGCGAGCGAGTCGTCCCCCGCGGCGCCTCCGCGGCCGCCGCCTCCCCCGCCGCGCCCGCC
>JABWBJ010000370.1 GCA_013360595.1 Gemmatimonadaceae bacterium
CGGGCGCCGGGCGCCAGGCGCCGAGCGTGCCTGACACGTCCCGTGCCACTGCGGGCCGGGCGCTGGGCGCTGGACGCTCGACGCTCGGCACCTAACGCTCATTGGTCACCTCCACCGCGCCGGTCTCCCGGAGCGTGGCCTCGGCTTCCTGCAGGCGCTCCGGCTCGGCCTCGACGTAGATGCCGTAGTCCGAGCCCGTGAACCGCGGGTCGAAGCCCACCGTCGCGGTGATCTTCGGAATGCGCGAGAGGATGAACATGCCATAGACCGTGCTGAGGGCGCCGACGAGCACCATCACCTCGAACCCGATGATGGTGTACGGAATCCAGCTCGCGATCGCCTTGCCGCCCACGACCAGCGGCCAGTAGTCCGACGTCCAGATGGCCATCCAGTAGCCGAACGTCACGCCGCACAGGCCGCCGATGAGCGTGAACAGGCGCACCTTGCTGACCGGCGCCTTGAGCGCGTGATCGATTTCGTGCCGCGGCGCCGGCGTGTAGACGGTGAACTTGCTGAACTTGCGACGCTTGAGCGCCTCGATCCCCTCGCACAGGGCATCGAGCTCCCGATAGGCGGCGATGAGTCCGCGCGTCATCTAGTGGCCCTCCCCCGCGGCTCGCTTCCGCAGCCTGGGCGGGACGATCTCCTTGACTTCGGCGATCGCGATCACCGGCAGGTTCTTGATGAACAGCAGGAACCACATGAAGAACCAGCCGAAGCTCCCCGCCAGGATCGACACGTCGACCCAGCTGGGCACGTATCCTGACCACTGCCACGGCTCGAACTCGTGCGACAGCGACGGCACGATGATGACGAACCGCTCGTACCACATCCCGATGTTGATCAGGATCGAGAGGATGAAGAGCCAGGCCGGGTTCCGCCGCAGCTTCTGCGAGAAGAGCGACAGCGGGAAGATCACGTTGCACGTCAGCATGATCCAGGCCGCCCACCACCACTGGCCGAAGACGCGGTTCCAGAAGTACGCCTGCTCGAACTCGTTCGCGCTGTACCACGCCACCCAGAACTCGATCAGGTAGGCCGAGCCCACCACCATGGACGTGAACAGGCAGAGCTTGGCGGCCGCGTCGAGGTGGTTGATGGTGACGATGTGCTGGAGTCTGAAGTACTTCCGGATCGGGATGATGATCGTGAAGACCATCCCGATGCCCGAGAAGATGGCGCCGGCCACGAAGTAGGGCGGGAAGATCGTGGCGTGCCATCCCGGCGTCAGCGCCATGGCGAAGTCGAACGACACCACCGAGTGCACCGACAGCACCAGCGGGGTGCTGAACGCGGCCAGGAACAGGTACATCCGCGCAAAGTGCCGCCACTCGGGCTCCGAGTTGCGCCACCCCAGCGACAGGATCGCCAGCAGCCGTTTCCGGAACGGGTTGGTCGCGCGGTCGCGCAGCACCGCCAGGTCGGGGATGAGCCCCACGTAGAGGAACGTCGCCGAGACGGTCAGGTACGTGGAGATCGCGAAGACGTCCCACACCAGCGGACTCTTGAAGTTCGGCCAGATCAGCCGCCAGTTCGGGTACGGCACGAGCCAGAAGAACTTCCACGGGCGCCCGATGTGAATGATCGGGAAGAGGCCAGCCGTCATGACGGCGAAGACCGTCATCGCCTCGGCGCACCGGTAGATCGTGGTCCGGAACCCGGCGCGGAACAGATAAAGGATCGCCGAGATCAGCGTCCCGGCATGGCCGATACCGACCCAGAAGACGAAGGTGATGATGTAGACGCCCCACATCACCGGCGGGTTGTATCCCGCGTTCCCGAGGCCCCAGTAGATCTGGTACACCCAGGTGCCGGCCCCCCACAGGAACAGCGCGATCGAGACGCCCAGCAGCGCAAACCAGCCGCCGCTCGGTTGCAGCGTCCCCGCGATCTCCCGGTCGACCTGCTCGTAATTCTCGACGCCCGGCAGCTGGACGCTCGCGGTCGCGACGTTGGGGTGGTCCGAGACCGGCCGGATCGGCTCGACGAGGGCGGCCATCAGCGCGTCCCTCCGGCCGGATGGTTCACCTTCTGCAGGTACACCACGGCAGTATAGGTGTTGAGTTCCTCGAACACGTGATAGGCGCGGGCATCCTCGACCTGTCCCGCCACGCTCCACGCGTCATCGGCCGCGTCGCCGAAGACGATCGCCCGCGACGGACAGGCCTGCGCGCAGGCCGTCGTGAACTCATCAGGCCGCAACGCGCGACCCTCGAGCGTCGCCAGGTTCTCCGCCTCGCGAATGCGCTGCACGCAGAACGTGCACTTCTCCATCACGCCCTTGCCGCGGACCGTAACGTCCGGATTCAGCTGCAGATGCAGCGGCTCGGGGAAGGCGTACTGGCGGCGAGCCTCCTCGCCATAGCCGTGCCAGTTGAAGTAGCGGACCTTGTACGGGCAGGCGTTGGAGCAGTAGCGGGTGCCGACGCAGCGGTTGTACACCTGCACGTTGAGCCCGTCGGGCGCATGATAGGTCGCGAAGACCGGGCAGACCGACTCGCACGGCGCGTTGCCGCAGTGCTGGCACAGCATGGGCACGAACCGGGTCTCGAAGTCGGCCGAACCGTCCTCGCCCCCCTCGAAGTAGCGCTCGATGCGCAGCCAGGCCATCTCGCGTCCCTTGAGGATGTTCGCGCCCGGGGTCGTGTCCCACCCCGATTCCGCGGTGTGGAAGGGCCTCAGCGAGCGTCCCTGCCAGCGCGCGCCGACGGTCGGGATGTTGTTCTCGGCGTAGCAGGCGGTGACGCAGGCCGAGCAGCCGGTGCAGCGCGCGAGGTCGATCGTCATCGCCCATCGCCGCGACGCCATCCCGCTCCAGTGGTCGTCGGCGTACATCCCCTTCTTCGTGGAGTTCGGGTCGCCGAGGTCGCCCTGCGCGTCGTTCGCCACCGGCGCCCGCAGGCCGGGGAGGAACTCGTGCGACGCGTCGCCGATGAACTCGTGGTGCGCGCCTCCCGTCTCGCCCGCCGCCAGCTGTGCGGCCGTGAGGGCGCGGGCGATGCC
>JABWBJ010000019.1 GCA_013360595.1 Gemmatimonadaceae bacterium
GCACCCCGGCGCCCCGCCGGGTGGCCGGGAACGCCCGCGTCGTGCCTGCCCACGCCGGGGGCTACTCGGACGTGCGCATTCCGGTCAGCGACATCCCGCCGTACAGCGTGGACGCCGCGCCCGACGCGCTCATCCTCACCCTGTTCGGGACCTCGGCCAACACCGACATCATCAACTTCGCGTCCACCGACTCCGTCGTCAGGCGGGTGACCTGGCGGCAGGTGGCCTCCGACCGCGCCGAGTACCGCGTGGAACTGCATCGCGCGCCGTTCGGCTACCTGGTGATGTGGGAGCGTGGCGTCCTGGTGCTCCGGGTCCGGCGGGCGCCGGCGATCGACCGCGCCCGTCCGCTGCGGGGGCTGGTGATCGCGGTGGACGCCGGCCATCCGCCGGCGGGGAGCACGGGCCCGACCGGCCTCTACGAAGCGGTCGCCACGTTAGGCATCGCCGAGCGGCTGAAGACCTACCTCGAGCAACGGGGGGCGACCGTGGTGATGACGCGCTCGGCGCCGGGGGCCGTCGCGCTCACCGACCGGCCGGTGATCGCCCGCCGCGCCGATGCCCATGCATTCGTCTCGATCCACCTCAATGCCTTTCCCGACGGAGTGAACCCGTTCGGGCGGCACGGGACCGGGACCTACTACTTCAACGTCTGGTCGGAGCCCATGGCCCGCGCCGTGCAGGCGGGCATGGTGCGCCGCATGGGGCTGCGCGACCTCGGGATCTACTACGACAACCTCGCGGTCCTCCGGCCGACGTGGATGCCGAGTGTGCTCTGCGAGGGCGCCTTCCTGATGATCCCCGAGCAGGAGGCCGCCCTGCGCACGCCGGACTTCCAGGACGCGTACGCCCGGGGCGTGGCGGATGGCCTCGAGGTGTACTTCCGGGAGCTGGGTCGTTAGGTACTCGCAGCGGGACGTGAATCAGCGGTCAGGCCGTTCCCCGTTCCCCGTTCCCCGTTCCTCGATTCCCATGCCCTTCCTCCATCCCCTCGCTTTCGTCTGCGGCAACGTCACGCTGAAGGAGCGCGCCTCGGTCTGGCCGTTCGTGGTCATTCGCGGCGACACCGAGCGCATCGAGATCGGCGAGGACTCCAACGTCCAGGACGGGACCGTCGTTCATGCCGACCTCGGCTTCCCGACCATCATCGGCGATCGCGTCGGCATCGGGCACCGCGCCATCATCCATGGCGCGATCATCGAGTCCGATTCGCTGATCGGCATGGGGGTGATCCTGCTCAACGGCGTCCGCGTGGGTTCGGGCTCCATCGTGGCCGCGGGGGCCGTCTGCCGGGAAGGCCTGCAGATCCCGCCCAACTCCATGGTGATGGGTGTTCCCGGGCGCATCGTTCGTGAAACGACCCCGGCGGAGCGGGAACGCATCCGGGAGACGGTGAGTTCGTACGTCAGGCTCCAGGCTGAGCACGCCGGCGGCCGCCATCCGCGCCTCGAGCCCCCTTCGGGGCATCCCTGAAACCGCGTGTCGGTGTCAACGTAAGGTCAGGCACGCCAATCAGTTCATGACGGTTACCGAAGAGTCCCTCGCCACCGGTAGTCAGCGCGCCGGGATCGGCGCATTCGCCGATCCTGCCACGGAGCGCGCGTTTCAGCACGACTACTTCCTCCGTTCGATACGCCCGGTCCGCACCGCCATCACGCTGGCGATCGGACTCTTCGCGCTCTTCAGCGTCCTCGACCCGTTCTTCGCGCCGAACGAGGCGCCGGTCCTCCTGACCATCCGGCTCGGCATCGTCATTCCGATCCTCTCGGTCCTCCTGGCGTTCACCTGGTCGCGTCACTTCGAGCGGTACTTCCAGCCGTCGCAGTTCTTCGCGGTCATGGTTGGCGGATCCGCGCTCGTCGCCATGGGCCTGCTCGGCAACCCCGAACTGACCGACGCCCAGTTCATCGCGATGCTCCTCGCCATCCTGTGGACGCATTCCGTTTCGCGCCTGCAGTTCGCCTGGGCCAACGCCGCCTCGCTCTTCATCTCGGCCCTCTACATCGGCGCCGAGCTCTGGCTCGGCCGCCTCCCCGCGGTCGGCCTCGTGAACAACATCTTCTTCATTGCTTCGGCCAACCTGATCGGGATGATCGCGAGCTACTCGCTCGAGGCGGGGTATCGGCGGGACTTCCAGCAGCGGCAACTGCTCGACCAGCGGCGCAACGCGCTCCAGGAGTCGATGGACAGGCTCCACGAGGCGGAGCGGCGCGTGTCCGAGCTGGAGATGCGAGCCCCGGATTCGCTGGAGAACCTGCCCCGCTGGGCCGAGCAGGTGGCCAGCGAGATTCGCCGCACGGTGGAGGCGTCGGAGGTCCGCATCTGGCGCTGCTCGAACGGCGAGCCGCTCGCGCTGACCGATGGCGAGTCCGCCGCGCCGACGCGCGAGGAGGTCCGCGCGGTGACCGAGATGACGCGCGATGCCTCCGGCAACGTGCTCGTCCCGCTGACCGGGCTCTCGGGTGAGTTCTTCGGCGCGATCGTGATCTCGTCGCCCACGGCCTGGGGTGCCGCCGAACGGCGGTTGGTGGCCGGTTTCGCCCGGTATCTGGGTGGCGCCCTCGAGATCCTGGAGAAGCGACACGAACTGGCGCTCGTGGAGGCCCGCCGCGAAGGCGCGCGCCGCCGCCTGCAGGAGGCGGGCGTCGGCCTGATGACGCTCTGTCCGACGTGCGGGCGAGTCTTCCAGGAGAGCGCGGAGCGCTGCGACGTGGACGGCAGCCGGCTGGCGCCACGGGCGCTCCCCTTCCGGGTGCAGGACCGGTACCAGTTCGTCAGGCTTCTGGGTCAGGGCGGGATGGGACAGGTCTTCCTGGCCCGCGACGAGCGGCTCCAGCGCGACGTGGCCATCAAGGTCCTGCTGGGCGAATCGCCGCTCGATTCCGACGCGCACGCGCAGCTCGCCCATGAGGCGCGGGCCGTCGCGCGGATCGGCCACCCGGGCGTGGTCGAGGTGTTCGACCTCGGCCACCTCGACGACGGCTCGGCCTTCATCGTGATGGAGTACCTCACGGGCCGGGCGCTGTCGGAGGAGATCGCGCGCCACGGTCGCGGGTCTCCGCGCCAGGTGGCCGCGCTGCTCCGGCAGGTCGGCGAGGCGCTCGCGGCCGCGCACCGGACCGGAGTGGTGCACCGCGACATCAAGCCCCAGAACGTCTTCCTGACGCGCCATCCCGACGGCTTCCACGCACGGCTGCTGGATTTCGGCGTGGCCCGCGTCGCCGGCGCCGCCGAACATCTGGCCGACTCCAGCGGGCCTTTCGGCACGCCGGCCTACATGGCCCCCGAACAGGTGGCGGGCGAGCCCGGCGACGAGCGGTCGGACCTGTACTCGCTGGCGGCGGTGGCCTTCGAGGCGCTCGTGGGGAAGCGCCTCGTCAGGCAGAAGCCCACGGTGGCGGCTACGCTCGCGTCGGTCCTCAACGAGGCGCCGCCGTCCGTCTCGTCGTACCTGCCCGGGATCCCGCCGGACATCGACCGGATGTTCTGCCACGCGCTCTCGCGCGACCCCGCCCGCCGGCCGTGCAGCGTGGGGGAATGGGTCGCGGAGCTGGCCGAGCGGCTCGACGCGGTGGAACTGCCGGAGCCCGCGGGGTGGCCGCTCCCGATCACCCACGAGCTCTCGTTCCGGGGATCGCTGCAGGCGTCGCGCGCCGACTGACCGGTTCCTCGAGCCACGGAGCGGGTGGCTCCTCGCGGAACTCCGCGTCTCCGCGCGTCCTACCGTCCGTCGACTCGCGCGTACGCCGCCAGTACGTCCTGTTCGGATCGCGGGTGCAGCACCTGGTTGGAGACGAACGACTCCGCCTCCGGATAGCTCGTCAGGCGGATCCGCGTGGCCGCGATCTGCAGGTCGTACAGCGTGTGCCGGAATTCGACGTCGGGGCCGAGCCGCGCCCAGTACGCGCCCGGCGGGCCGAACGGCATCCCCACGCTCCCCGCGTTCACGATCCGGAGTGCGCCGAGCCGCCGGTCGAATGCCATGTGCGTGTGGCCGCAGACGGCCAGCGGCGCCGTCACCCCGGCGAACATCGGACGCACCCACTCGTCAGGCGAGAGGCGCGTGAAGACCTCCGTGTCGTTCCGCGGCGTAGCGTGGCAGAAGAGCGTGTCTCCGATCCCGGTCACGTCCAGATGGATCGTCGCCGGCCAGGTCGCCAGCCAGGCGACCAGCTCCGGCGTGAGCTGCTCGGCGCACCAGCGGATCGAGCTCCGGAAGACCTCCGGAACCCGCTCGATCGCCCCGCCGCGGAGCACGTCCAGGACGGCGCTCTCCCCGTTGCCGTGGATGTACTCCACGGGGATCGCGGACGCCCGCAGCCGCTCCAGGCACTCGCGTGGCATCGGCCCCGGCACCACGTCCCCGCCCACCACGATCGCGTCCACGCCGGCCCGGCCCACTTCGTCCAGCACGGCCTCGAGCGCCGGCAGGTTGCCGTGAACGTCGTACAGCGCCGCGATCCGCATGCTGCCAAGCTCGTCCACGGCCCGTCCTGCAACAAGCTCGACTCCCTGGTCAATCCCGCCCCTTGACCTCCTTTTCCCTGGTTGTTATTTAGCCGTCAGGTTAGATAACTGATCGGTTAGATGACTGACTCCGACGATCCACTCAGCACGACGTTTGCGGCCCTCGCCGATCCGACGCGTCGGGCGATCCTTGCCCGGCTCGCCAAGGGGGAAGCGACGGTGAAGGAGCTGTCGGCCCCGTTCGCCATGAGCGGGCCGGCGGTTTCGAAGCATCTGCGTGTGCTGGAGCGGGCCGGACTGATCGCGCGCGGCCGCGACGCGCAGTGGCGCCCGTGCCGGCTGGAGGCGGCGCCGCTCCGGGACGTCTCGGAATGGACGAGCGGGTTCCGGAGCTTCTGGGACCAGAGCCACCAGCGGCTCGACGCGTATCTGTCGCAACTCACCACTCCGGAGGGGAAGAAGCATGCCCGCCGCAAATAGGCACGTCACGACGTTCCACACGCCCACGGACACCCAGGTCGTCGTCAGGCGCGTGGTCGATGCGCCGCGCGACCTCGTCTTCGAGGTGCATACCAGCTGCCATCACCTCCCGCACTGGATGGGCCCGTACGGGTGGACGATGAGCGAGTGCCTGATCGAGCTGCGCCCCGGCGGCGCGATCCGCTACACCTGGACGCGGCCGGAGGGCGGGGGCATAACGATTACCGGCGTCGTGAAGGAAGTCGTGCGGCCGGAGCTGCTGGTGAGCACCGAATCCTGGGGTCCGCCGTGGCCGGAAGCGATGAACCGCCTCGAGTTCAGCGAGGCCGATGGTCAGACGACGATGGTCATGACGATCACGTATCCGTCGAAGGAAGCGCGCGACCAGGCGCTCCAGACGGGGATGAAGGACGGCATGACGGTCGGGTACGAGCGGCTGGAGCGGTATATTGCGAGCCTCGAGTTGTGAGTTGGGAGTTGGGAGTTGTGAGTTGGGAGTTGTGAGTCCGGTACCCAGCTCCAGCCCCAGCCCCAGCCCCAGCACCGAGCCCCCCAGCACGCAGCCCCCTGAACCCCGCCCCCTGAACCCCGAACCCTGTACCCGGCACCCTGTTCTCCCCCTTCACCCCCCTCCACCTCCTCGCCGTCGCGACTCTGGCGTTCCTGATCGCCGGCCTCTGCGGGTCCGGCCGCTCCCTGACCGGCCTCGCGCGCCGGCGCTTCGAGTGGACGATGGCGAGTGCGATTGTCGCCCTCTGGCTCGGCTACCAGACGTACGACAACGTCACGCGCGGATTCGACCTCGGGCACTCGCTCCCGCTGCAGCTTTGCGATCTTGCGGCGATCGTCGCCGCGCTCGAGTTCGCGCGCCCGAGCCGGCGCGTCCACGCGCTCGCCTGGTTCTGGGGCGTCGCCCTCAGCAGCCAGGCCCTGATCACCCCCGATCTCGCCGGCGGCCCGGCGACGATCTCATTCTGGGCCTTCTGGCTGTACCACTTCTTCATCGTCGGCGCCGGCGTCTACGCCGTCGCCGCCCGCGGCTTCCGGCCGCAGCTCCCGGACCTTCGCTTCGCCATCGCGCTCGGCGTCGCCTATGCGGCGGTCGTCTTCACCATCGACCTCGCCTTCGGCCTCAACTACGGCTACTTCGGCCGCTCCGATCCCGGCCAGCCCACGCTGATCGACGTGCTGGGCCCGTGGCCCGTGCGCGTGCTCTGGATGGTCGTGCTGGCGATCATCGCCATGACGCTCTTCTGGCTCCCCTTCGAGCTGAGAGCGCGGCGGGCCCGGAATCCGGAACAGCAAGTCGTGGCGGATGCTGCGACCGGTCGCCGGCGGGAAGTGTCGCATCCGCGGTGACTCTGGCTCGTCCGCGGAGACTCGGTCTCAGTCCACGGTCGGCAGCCCGCCGCGCCCTGACTTCTCCCGCTCCCGCTGCCGCGCGTCGGCCGCGTTGAACGTGTGCCAGAGGTTCCACACCCATGCCAGCGCGCCTGACGCGAAGAGCGTCCCGCCGGTCGCCGTGACCCAGCGCGCGCCAGCACCGACGTGTGGCTGAACGAGGAACCCGATCACCATGCCGGCGAGGCCGGCGTTGGCGAGGAAGAGGTGCGCGATGGCGAGCCGCCGGCTGTGCAGCGGGTGGCCGAACAGTCGCGGCAGCAGCTGATAGCCGACGCCGAAGACCAGCATCGTCAGGAATCCGACCACGTTCATGTGCGCGTGCGCCGGCCGGTAGATGATCCACCGGGGCTCGATCGCGACGCAGACGCCGAGCACGATCCCGGCGGCGAACCAGAGCAGCGATGCGCGGATGAACGCCTTGATGAACCAATCCATGTCTCAGTGCCTCGTTCGGCGCGGCAGCCACCGTCCCACGCTGCGCCGGTAGGTGTCGTACGACTCTCCGAACCGCCGCCGGAGCGCGCGCTCCTCGTAGCCGATCACGAACAGATTGGCGAGCGCGAAGAAGAGCGCGGCGTAGCCGAGGAGCTGGAGCGACCGCGTGATGATGATCTGCCCGAGGAGGATGGTGAGCACGCTCAGGTACATCGGGTTGCGGACATGACGATAGAGTCCGGCCACGACGAGTACAGTCGGCGGATCCACCGGCGAGAGGGTCCCGCGCCCGCGGCGGGCGAAGTCGACGATGCAGGCTCCGAGGAGCGCGACGCCCGTCGCGACCATGGCGATGCCGAGCAGGTGGAGCGGGTCCGACCAGTCGATCGCCGCGTCGCCGACGCCGAGGTAGAACCAGGGGATGAACCCGGCGACCACCCCGGGGCAGGTGAATGTCCAGAAGAGGCTGCGAAGGGTCAGCAGGATCCCGCGCATGCCTGAACCTACCTTTCACGCGGCGACGCGAATGCGTATCGAGTAGCGTCGGCTTTGCCCGTGCCGTCGGCGCTCCATGGTCGCGAGAACCCCCTGGGCCAGGGGTGTTCGACCGGGACGAAAGCCACTCTAAGAGATTGTGCTGCAATGTGTTAAGCCATATGCGCACCAGGATTGATGGCATAAAACGTTGAGAATCAATGAGTTACCTTCCACGGCGGCGGGCCGGATCGGGAAGCGGTTTCTCTTATCGGCCCTGGTTGGGGAGAAGCCGACAGCCCCTGCAAAAAGTGACTGGCCTTCTGTAAATTGTTGCAGCGCAACGTGTTTGCAGTAACTGGTGCGGACACACAAGTGGGACTATCATGCGCCCCCACTTGCGGATCCGGAATTCAAGACCGGCATCCGCGTTTGCTTTCTCGTACGTCCAGCACCGAGGGGGGACCCGACGCAATGCCCGTGAACGCCAAGCCACCTGCCGGCCCCACCGCCCTGTCCGCGAACGCGCGCACCGTCCTCGAGAAGCGCTATCTCATCAAGGACGCCAGGGGCAAGCCGACCGAGACGCCCGAGGAGCTCTTCTGGCGCGTGGCCACGGTGGTCGCGGAGGCGGACCGGCGCTACGGCGCCACCGACGGCGGCGTCACCGAAGTCGCCGAGGCGTTCTACCGGCTCATGACGGAACGGCGGTTCCTCCCGAACTCGCCCACCCTCATGAATGCCGGCCGCCCGTTAGGCCAGCTCTCGGCGTGCTTCGTCCTTCCCGTCGCCGACGCCCTCAGCAACGGCCAGGACGGCATCTACGACACGCTCCGCTCCATGGCGCTCATCCACCAGAGCGGCGGCGGCACCGGCTTCGGCTTCTCGCGCCTGCGGCCCAAGGGCTCCATGGTCCGCTCGACCACCGGCGTCGCCTCCGGGCCGGTGTCGTTCATGAAGCTGTACGACGCATCCACCGACGCGGTGAAGCAGGGGGGCACCCGCCGCGGCGCCAACATGGGCATCCTGCGCGTCGACCACCCCGACATCATGGAGTTCATCACCTGCAAGGAAGACCTCTCGCAGGTGACCAACTTCAACATCTCCGTCGCCGTCACCACCAGGTTCATGGAAGCGGTGAAGGCCGGGACGACGTACGACCTGGTCGATCCGCATAACGGGGGCGAGGTCGTCGGCCAGCTCGACGCGCGCACCGTCTGGAACCGGATGATCGAGGGCGCGTGGCGCACCGGCGAGCCCGGCGTCTTCTTCATCGACGAGGCCAACCGGTACAACCCGGTCCCGCACCTGGGGAGCTACGAGGCGACCAATCCGTGTGGTGAACAGCCGCTCCTGGCCTACGACGTCTGCAACCTCGGCAGCATCAACGTCGGCATCCACGTCCGCGACGGGAAGATGGACTGGGATGCACTGCGCCGGGACGTCCACCTGTCCACGCACTTCCTCGACAACATCATCGACGTCAACAAGTACCCGCTGCCGGAGATCGACATCCTGGCCAAGCGGATCCGCCGGATCGGGCTCGGCGTGATGGGCTTCGCCGACGCCCTGATCCGGTCCGGCATCGCCTACGACTCGGACGAGGGCTTCGCCTTCGGCCGCCAGCTGATGCAGTTCGTGGACACCGAGGCCAAGAAGGAGTCCCAGCGGCTGGCCGAGGATCGCGGCGCCTTCCCGGAATGGGCGCGGAGCATCTGGGGACCTGACGCCACCTGCGCCCGCGACGCGCAGGGCGAGCGCATCCGCCCGATGCAGCTCCTCCGCAACTGCAACGTCACCACGGTTGCGCCCACGGGGACCATCTCCATCATCAGCGGCTGTTCGTCGGGCCTCGAGCCCATCTTCGCCGTGGCCTTCATGCGCAACCAGGCCGGCGTCATGATGCCGGACGTCAACGAGGATTTCGTCTTCGTCGCGAAGAGCGAAGGGTGGTACAGCGACGAGCTGATGCAACGGATTGCCAGGAGCGGCAGCATCCGGCACCCCGAGGTGCCTGAGAAGTGGCAGCGCGTCTTCCGCACGGCCAACGAGATCGCGGCCGCGGATCACATCCGCATGCAGGCCGCCTTCCAGGAGTTCACCGACTCGGCCATCTCCAAGACGACCAACTTCGCGCATACGGCCACGCAGGACGACGTGCGGACCATCTACGAGATGGCGTACGAGCTGCACTGCAAGGGCGTGACCGTGTATCGCGACGGGTCGCGCGACAATCAGGTGCTCTCGACGGGGGCGACGGAGAGCGCCGCCGCGGCCCGCGACGGCAAGCCCGACGCCCGCGAGGCGGGGGCGCTCAAGGGGGAGATCGCCGAGCTGCAGAGCGAGATCGAGCGGCTCAAGCTGGCGCTGTTCAATGCCGAGTCGGAGAACCTGCAGCGCCGCGCCAAGCGGGCGCGGCCGGACGTGCTGCGCGGGACGAGCATCCGCAAGGAGACGCCGTTAGGCACGATGTTCGTGCACATCACCGAGGACGACAAGGGACAGCCGTTCGAGGTGTTCATCAACCTCGGAAAAGCCGGCGGCTCGGCCATGGCCGACGCCGAGGCGATGGGGCGGCTGATCTCGCTCGCGCTGCGGTCCGGGATCCCGCTCACGAGCGTGATCAAGCAGCTGCGCGGCATCTCGTCCGACCGGGCGGTGGGCCTGGGCCCGAACAAGGTGCTGTCCGTGCCGGACGCCGTGGGTCTCGCGCTCCACGAGTGGAACCAGGCCAAGCTCGGCATCCAGCAGGAGCTGCTGCGGGCCACGGGCGAGCATCCCGCGTTCGAGATGACCACCCCGGTCTCGACGCCGGTGGTGATCCCCGTGTCAGCGCAGGCGGGGATGCAGGCGGAGGAGGAGTACCGCGCCGACAACAAGAGCTTCATCGGCACCTGTCCGGATTGTGGCAGCCAGCTGGAGTTCGCCGAGGGGTGCGTGAAGTGTCACGTTTGCGGGTTCAGCGAGTGCGGGTGAGCGGTCCCTGAACGAATCGGCCGTCAACGGAGCGGCGTCGCGCTTCCGCTCGATGCCGGGGAGGTGGGGCGCAAGCGGCTCGATCTGCTCTGGCTGCGCGGCGGCTTTCCGGAGAGCCTGCTGGCCCCATCCGACGCGGCGAGTCTGCGATGGCGCCGGGACTTCATCCGGACATACCTCGAGCGTGACATCCCGCAGCTCGGGCCCCGCATTCCGGCGGAATCGCTGCGCCGGCTCTGGACCATGCTGGCGCACCAGCAGGGCGGGCTGCTCAACGCCGCCGCTCTCGCGCGCGCCCTGGCCGTCATTGGCGCCGGCGCTACGGAAGGTCGAGTTCGTTCCGGATCCAGCCAAGGTCGATCCGTTGATCCTCCGGATACCGGGCCTCGCTCTGCTCGAAGGTCTTCAGGAGCACACTCACCTCTCTTCGTCCGCGCGCGGTCTTTGCCGCCTCGCGGGGCGTGAGGCCGCCAAGGGCGGGAATCGATTCATCGATCCAGCGGCGCATGTGCGCGTCGCGGAATGCGCGCGCCGCGGCCAGGGCCTCCGGTGGCGCGGGCTCGGGGTCCGAATGATCGCGCGACCTTCGCGCCTGTGCCATCAGAGCGGCGGTATTCGCTTCCGACCGCAGCCGGAACCGCAGCAGGCCCTTGAGGTGCTCGTCCAGCATGGCCCGCAGCGCGTCGGCGCGCCGCGCGGAATTGGTCTCCACCCGGAGCTGCGTTTCGGTGAGCACCAGGCGCCCGATGACGGTCTCGCGCCAGGATTCCTGCGTCGCGTTGCCCGGTTTCGTCAGGACAAAGACCTGACCCTCCTCGTCGACGGGTTCCTCATGCGCTCCGGGCAGGGCAGCGAGGCGCGCCGCCACTTCCGCGCGGGATCCCGGGATGGCGAAATGATCCGTGGTCAACTGGAACGGATCCCCGTCGGTGTTCTGCAACGTCGGGGGCGGCTGGTTCATCATCTCGTCCACGACGCCCATCCAGAGCACCAGCAGGTCGAGTTGCACTTCGCGTTCGCGGAGTGCGTCGAGTTTCACCGGCCGAGTCCGCACGCGGCAGATGCGCCTCGCAGTCTGAAGCGCGAGTTCGGCCCATCGGGGCGGGAGCGGCAGTGCGTGGATGCCTCCGAAGAACGCGAGATCGTCGCAGGTCAGCACGATGGCCAGCACCGTGTCGTGGCGCCGGAGGGTTGCCGTCGAGCTCACGTCGTGGATGAAGCGCTCTTCACGTGTCAGCGCATCGCGGAGACGGGACCCGACGCCGGGTTGCACTTCGGTCACTTCCCAGAGCGACACCCAGGCGGCCCGCCAGGCCGCCAGGACGAGCGCCTCGTCGCTTGTCAGGCGTGGTCGCTCGGCTTCCCGCCAGGCGTCGGCCAGCGTCATGCCCTTCGCGTCCCGCCAGAGGTGTTGGAGCCAGGGGACGACCAGCGACATGGCCTCCCCGGAGCCTTCGCCGTTGTCGTGGAGGACGCCGATCTCGTCAAGCGCGTCGCGGAGCCAGTGCGCTCCATGGTGGCGCCGGGCGAACCGCAGGAGGCGGTCGCTCAAGCGCACGTCGCAGGCCTTGAGGGCGTGCGCCCGCGCGGCCGCCGGTGTCTGGGGCAGCAGGGGCGCGGACGAGACCAGTCCGTGGCACTTCTTGTACTTCCGCCCGCTGCCGCAGGGGCAGGGGTCGTTTCGGCCGGGAAGCATGGGAGCAATATGCGGCCGTGGAGATCGGCGTCCACCCGACATTCCTCACGAGCCGACGGCGCCACTGCTCAGGACGACGCTCCCCATGGATTCGTGCCGCTCTACCCGCCAGCGCAACGTGCCCACCGACACGAATCCGGCTCTGCTCAGCCGGAATCCGGGACAGTGGTGTTCGCGCCAGGCCGTGGATGCCGAGTGGACGTCTCAGCGGCATCGTGGAGCTTGTCCATGCAGCACTGGTCCGGCGACACTGTGCCGGCGGATCGCCAGCGTGAACGCGGACCGATTCGCCCTTGTCGGGGCTGCCACCCAGCGACAGGGTCGCATCGTCTGCGCCGTGCCTCCGTGGCTCCGGGCTCCACGTGAGGCAACCGGCCCATTACTCCCTGCGCCGCTTGCCCGACGTGGCCCTCGGGCGGTGTATAATCCCCTCTCTGAGTATAGAAGGGTGAGAGAATGGCATTCAACATCAAGGATCCGGTCACCGACCGGTTGGCTCGGGAACTTGCGTCGGCAACGGGCGAGTCGCTCACGGAGGCGGTCAGGGCGGCGCTGCGAGAGCGGCTGGAGCGCGAAACCCGTCCGGGCCGAAAGGGCATGGCCGCAGAGATCCGGCGTATCCAGGAGCGGCTCGCGCGACTGCCTGTTCTGGACAAGCGCTCCCCTGACAGGATCGTTGGCTACGACAAGCACGGGCTTCCCCGCTGACGATGGTCCTCGACACGTCGGCCATCGTCGCCATTCTGGCGCGGGAGCCCGTGGCGGATCGTCTCGTGGCCGCCATCGACGCTGATGAGACGCGCCTGGTGTCGGCTGCCACCGTCGTCGAGTTGACCCTCGGCATCCTTGGCCGATATGGCGAAGCGGGTGAGCCGCTCCTCGATCGGTTTCTCCGCAGCATCACGGCCACGATCGTCGGCGTTGATGAAGAGCAGATGGCCGTCGCGCGCGACGCGGCCATTCGATTCGGCCGCGGCCGCCATGCCGCGGCCCTCAACTTGGGAGACTGCTTCAGCTACGCGCTGGCGGTCGTGCAGGATCAGCCGCTCTTGTTCACCGGCGACGATTTCGCGCAGACCGACGTGACCGCGTGTCACTGGTGAGCGGTTCGTCCCGCCGCGTCAGCTCGTGCGCCGTGAACTCGGCGACCCGGAGTGGGGGCGCATCCTCCAGGACGCCGAGGTCGACGGCGCCGTCGTGATGATCCGCCTGAGGTCCGAGTGATCCCCTCGATGCAGCAGTCACCCCCCGTGACCTCTCCCGGCCGTTCCCCGTGACCTCTGCGTGAACGCTGTTGACGGGGTTCTACTGGACCGTGAACTCCTTCGACATGCCGAGCATGACGTGCGGCTTCCCCCCGTTGGCCGGCGACGGAATGAAGCAGACCATGGCGTAGGTCCCGGGGGTCAGGTCCAGCGTCACCCACCCCTTCGCCCCCGGCATGAGGGCCTGGACGCCCCCCACGCTCGAGAACGGCATCGGCGGCGGGGCCGCGCCCGGCGGCGGCGCCGGCGGTGGCGACGACATCATCTCCATCAGTTGCTGCAGGGTGATGCCGTCCAGCTTGAGTACGATCATCTCGTGCGGCTCCGGCCCGCCGTTGCTCACCTCGATCGTCGTGCGGCCGGTCCGGAAGGCCGGCAGGTCGCTGAACGCGAAGTCCGCCAGGTTGATCGAAACGGCCGCCGCCGGCGCCGCGGTACTCGCGTTCGCCGGAGCGGTCACCGTGAAGTACTGCACCATGTCCTTGACGACGTGCGGAACGCCATCGGGCCCGGCGACGAAGCAGATCAGCGCGTACTCGCCCGGCGAGAGGTCGCTGACCGTGTCCAGCGATCGCCCGGGCGCCACCATGCCTGGGCCGCCGGCGACGGAGGCCACCTCGAACAACCGCATGTACGCCCCCTCGCCTTCCGTTGCCGCCGCCTGGATGACGCTCGCCAGCTTCTCCTTGAACTGGTCCCTGGTCACGCCGTCGTTCAGGCGGACGATCTGCGCGTGATGGTCCTCCTTGCCGCCATTGGTGAAGGTGACGGGCACGAGGCCGCCGGGCACCGTCGCCGGCACCGCGAAGGCGTAGTCCGTCGCGGTGATCTGGACACTGGCAGCCGGCGCGACATCGGCCGAGGATCCGGCACAGGCGGCGACGGCAAGGACGGCGGAAAGGGCAAGGAGAGCGTGAGTGCGGCTCGTCATTGAGGAGTCCGGGTGGCAGGGAAGCCCCAAAGTTTCCGTGCATCCGGCCTCAACGCAACCCCACGCCGCCGGCCTCAGGGCGGTCCGGTCACCTTGTACTTCCCCGTCGTGTTGTTGCAGTACCCGACATAGAGGTTCCACCGCGACGTCGCGGCGGACTCGATGGTGTTGAAGCCGCCGTCGAGGTTGATCTTCCAGGTCGAGCCACCATCCAGCACCTGGTCGACAGTCCTGAAGTTGGTCGAGGTGGCGCCGCTGAACGTCCGGTTGTACGGCGCCCCATCGTGCTTCGTCACCTGGACCTCGTAGCTGGTCGCCCCCGTGACCTTGGCCATCCGGATCTGGTACGCGGTGAACCAGCTCGCGCCGTTGAAGTCCTGTTCCGGGGTGCAGGCCACGGGCCGCCACGGATCCACCTCGACCGCCGCCTGGCCGGTACCTAACGTTTCCAACTCCACGCCGCCGACGAACGAGACGACCTGCACGCTGATCTGGTCGGTCCCGCCGGTCGCGAAGTTCTTTGCGGTGTACACGACCTGCTTCGTATCGGTTCGCTCCCCATTGGTCACGTTGAGCGTGCCCTGGGCCGCCGCATTCGTGTACTTGTACTTGAGCCCGGGCCCGTCGTAGGGCGGCGTCAGCACGACATTGAGCTGCCTCGTGGCGCCGGCGGAGATCTTCCCCGAGTTCGGCTGCAGGGCGACGGTGTAGTCCACCTTCACGGTCACGAAGGCCTTCGCGGTCCCCCGCTCCAGCCGCACCGTCTCCGGCGTGATCGTGGTGACCAGCTGGATCGGCGGTGTCTCGAGCGGCCTGAACTCCCAGTGCGTTTCACGCCGCTGGTAGGTGGTCACGCCATCGACCTTCACGTCGAGCCGGTCGACGCGCGGCGGCGGGAAGTTGAAGGTGGTGTTCGAGGTGTACGTCGAGGTTTCCTGTCTGAGGCCGGTCAGCATGCCGTGATTCAGACCCGTTCCCGTCCAGGTGATTTCGGTGCCGTTCCCCGGCGGGATGATGTTCCCGAGCCGGTCCTTGATGACCAGCTGGAAGTTCTGCGCAACGCCCGGCCCGATCGTCTTGTTGTCGGGAACCACCTCGTACGTCACCTCGAGGTTGCCCCGGACGCGGCACTCGATGGTCTGCATGGGCGTCGGATTGGGGCTCGTCATGTCCGTGGTCAGCTCGACCCAGACCTTGTCGATCTCTCCCGTCTCCTGGTCGAGCGTCGGACTGGTGGCGATGTACTGCATGTCGTACGTCTGCCCCCACGCCGTCTGGGTGACGCCGCCGCCGAGGGTTCCTTTCTGGCCCGAGGTGCGCCACCGCACTCTCCAGAACGGGACGGGCGTCGACGCGCCCGGCGGCCCCGGGACCCTGATGCCGCCACCCACGCCGGAGACGAAGGCGTGCAGGTGAACCGACCGCTGATTGATGTTGACGCTCGCGTCCTGCGGGTCGAGATGGAGCGTCGGCGGGTTCGCCCCGGGCGTGACGTTCGGGCCGTGCTGGTCCGGCTCGGCGACGTTGCCGGCC